>JAITWD010000079.1 GCA_031285465.1 Lachnospiraceae bacterium | reverse complement strand
ATCCCTATGAGTCGCCAAAAGGCGGTTCCCTATTCAATTGCCGCTGGCGCGGATATGTTTTTATTTGCCCGCAACCTGCAAGAAGACTTTGAATATATGTTGGCGGGAATAAAGGAGGGAATTATCACCGCCAACCGTCTGGATGAGGCGGTCACCCGAATCATTGCCACTAAAGCGGCATTGGGATTACACAAGGGGGTGGTGTCTCCGGATGAAGAAACGGCACTGGCCATCGTCGGATGCCACCAGCACAAGGAATGGGCGCGCGAATGCGCCGATAAGGCCATTACGCTGGTTAAAGAAGAACCGGGCGTACTACCGCTTAACACTACGCGATACAAGAAAATCCTTTTTTATCCATTAGAACCGGAAACGGGCGGCGGTGGTCCCTATCAGGTGATCGCGGCGTGCGGACGGGTGAAAGCACTGTTGGAGAAGGAAGGCTTTGAGGTGGAGGTTTTTACCCCCCAGCCCGGTATGGAGGGAAGAACCAGACGATCCTCTGAAATTACCGAACGATACGATCTGATCGTTTATGTTGCCAATTATGTGACTAAAAGCAATCAGACGGCGGTCCGGATCGAATGGGCGCAGCCAATGGGCGCCAACTGTGCCCACTACGCCAATGATGTTCCGACCATCTTCATTTCGCTGGAGAATCCCTACCATTTATTGGATGTTCCCCGGATGAAAACCTTTATCAATACCTATAACAGTGACCAGGTGGTGATCGAGGCATTGATCGAAAAGTTAATGGGACGGTCCGCCTTCATCGGACATAGTCCGGTCGACCCTTTTTGTGGAAAATGGGATGCGCGACTCTAGGGAAACGCTGATTAAAGCAGTGTTTCCCTAGTAGTACTATTAAAGTTTGATGAAGCGATTTGGAAATCAACGGAAAATATATAGAAATCAATACTAAAATATAGAAAAATATATAGAAAATCAATACTAATCCCGTTGACAGATAAGAACAGTAATGCTATGATAATCCTAATTGTTAAAGATAGAGGTTGCGTTTTTCATCAGTAGTTTTTTGGATGTGGCAGGCACAGATGATGATGAATGAAAGGGAAAAACGCCGAAAGGATCGATTTATCTGCGATCGCTCCTTGGGCATACAGCCAATAGCTGTATGACTCTCATCATTTCATTGATGGGGCGCTATCGAAGATGTCGATACTTTATCCAGACATTTTCCGTTTGAACATTATTGTTTAAACCCAGTAGCCGACCATAGATGTCGGCATTTTTTATGCGCACAGATGTGTAAGGAAATTATTTGCCTAAGAAAAGGCAAAACCATAAAATATAAATTTATTAGGAGGAAAAGTAATGGCGATTTTTAAAGGTGCAGGAGTTGCGATAGTAACGCCGTTTCATGAAGACGGAGCGGTTAATTATGAGAAATTTGCGGAGTTGATTGAATTTCAGGTTAGTGAGGGCGTAGATGCCATCATTGTCTGCGGTACAACCGGAGAAGCTTCAACCCTAACCCATGAAGAACATTTGGCGGTGATCGCTTTTTGTGTGGAAAAGGTGGCGGGGCGTATCCCGGTCGTAGCAGGAACCGGTTCTAATTGTACCGAAACGGCGATATATCTTTCACAGGAAGCAGCAAAGGCGGGGGTAGATGGCCTGCTGGTGGTTTCGCCCTACTATAATAAGGCGACCCAGAAGGGTCTGTATGAGCACTTTAAGGCCATCGCAGCGGCGGTGACCATCCCGATAATCCTGTACAATGTTCCCGGCCGGACCGGGATGAATATGGCTCCGGAAACTATCGTCAGGTTATGTACCGAAGTAGACAATATTGTCGGTGTTAAAGAAGCCAGCGAAAACATGTCCCAGGTTGCCAAACTGATGCATCTGGCGGCCGGTAGAGTGGACGTATATTCCGGTTGTGATGATCTGATCGTGCCGATAATGTCGCTGGGTGGCATCGGAGTTATCTCAGTGCTGGCCAACGTGGTTCCGCGCGCAACCCATGAGATCTGTGCCCATTACCTAAAGGGTGATGCCGCTAAGAGTGCGGCCCTGCAGTTGGCGGCGATCCCACTTTGTAACGCCCTTTTTTATGAAGTCAATCCGATTCCGGTGAAGAAGGCATTGCAATTGATGGGACGGGACACCGGGGTACTACGCCGGCCGTTGACCATGATGGAAGCGGATAATGCCGCACGGTTAGAGAAGGCGATGAAGGACTACGGCGTTTTGTGATCCGTGGTATCATGAAACCAAAAGATCCAGCATAGTCCGGCATATCATGTCTGTATGAATAGGACGGAATGTGCGTGCCCCCATGATACTATGGGGGGCACGCAAAAAAGCACCATAACCATAAATATATTGTAGTGGGAGAAGAGCCGATGATAAAAATAATTATGCACGGATGCAACGGAAAAATGGGACAGATTATTGCCGGATTGCTGGCCAATGATGATGAGGCAACCCTGGTGGCCGGAGTCGATCCGTATGATGGTGGTAATAACCTGTTCCCGGTTTTCAAAACATTAGCCGAGTGTCAGGTTGACGCTGATGTTATTATTGATTTTAGCAATGCCGGCGCCATCGATGGACTGTTAGATTACTGTGTTGGACGATCCATCCCTTGTGTATTATGTACTACCGGTCTTACTGCTGTTTTGATGGAGCGGTTACAAAATGTATCCTCTCAGGTGGCGATCCTTAAATCGGCCAATATGTCGCTGGGCATTAACCTGTTTTTGAAAATGATGAAGGAAGCGGCGGCCGTTTTGGCACCGGCCGGATTTGACATTGAAATTGTCGAGAAGCACCATAACCAAAAGGTGGATGCACCCAGTGGCACCGCCTTGGCGCTGGGTGAGTCGATCAATGCTGAATTGGGACAAGGCTACTCCTTCGTCTATGATCGTAGCCAGGTCCGTGAAAAACGTGGCACGAAAGAGATTGGTTTTGCGGCGGTCCGGGGCGGTACGATCGTGGGTGAGCACGACGTGATCTTTGCCGGTGCTGATGAGGTGATAACCTTTTCCCATGCGGCCCATTCCAAAGCCATCTTTGGTAAAGGGGCGGTACAGGCAGCCAAGTTTCTGGCAGGGAAACCCGCCGGATTGTACAATATGTCCGATGTGATCGATGCGGTTTAGTTTTATAGCCGCTTTAGCTTTAATAGTGGTGAAGCTGTCACGAGACAAAATATTAATAACAATAAAAGTATCCGGTCCATCTTCACGAAATAAGATGGGCCGGATAGTATTATTTCAAAATCAAAACAAAGCTAAATCAGTAACACAAAGTTAAATCAGAACAAAACACAAAGTTAAATCAGAATAAAATTAGAGGTCGGTCACACTATTGTTCACCTTATTATCCACCCGGTTGGTGGCGTTCTCAATGGCATCACCGGCATCTTCTATGAGAGAATCGCTGTCATTATTGTACTCGCCATCAAGCACGTCATTATTGACCTCATCCACGTCGCCGTCGTTGTCCATATCGCTATCAAGATCAACCCCGTCATTAACCGTATCAACCCCATCATTAACCGTGTTTACATCGGTGATTCCGTTTACGTCGTCTACTATATCAACATCGTTGACCGTCTTGTCCATACCACAGGCGGTAAATAAAGTAAACACTGCAACCATAAAGGAAACGGAAAGCAGTTTCTTCATCTTTTTCATAATTACACCCATGCATATCGCAGGTTTCCTGCGATACTATATGCAACAACTTAGTGATGTCGTTGCATGCAAAATAAATACGGTTGAAAGAATCGAATGCAGCATGGCTCCTTTACCTTTATTTTCTTTCAACCTTACACTCCTTTACTTCTACATGATTTTAAATCTTTTAAAGAATCTCTTAGATCGACATTTTTAAGTTACACTACATCTTTAAATGAATCCCCTTTTTTAACAGAGCCGCATCTATACGGTTCTGAAGCTATTATGTGCAAGCCAGAATAATATATACTGGATGATAAAACCTAGGAAAATTTCGCCCGAACAGGAAAAATACGAGAAACTAAGAAAATGCGAGAAGCTAAGGAAACACCAAATTTGTGGAAAATACCGAAAACACCAAATTACAAAGAAAAGATTGGAAAATCCCATTCCATAGTGTAAAATGAAATAGTGGCTAAAAATCCATTCCCGTTTTTAAAACCTAGGCTAGTCAGGAGGTACCTCCTGACCTCCACAACCTAAACTGCGTACCCGGATAAACTAAAACTAATACCGAATACTAATACTAATATATAGAGGAAACAACCCCATGCGCTTTCGCCCCTGCATAGACATCCATAACGGTGCCGTAAAACAGATCGTCGGCGGCAGTCTCCACGACCAGGACACCCAATCAAGTGAAACTAATATAATCGAAAATTTTGTCGCCGTCCAGGACGCCGCCTTTTTTGCCAGCCTATATTGCCGGCTCGGTTTAAAGGGCGGACATGTGATCCTGCTAAATAATCCTACCAGCGAAGCATATATTAGTACAAGAGAGCAGGCGCTGTCCGCACTAGCGGCCTATCCTAGTGGTTTGCAGATCGGCGGTGGCATTACAGCCGATAATGCCATGGCCTATCTTGATGCTGGTGCCTCCCATGTCATTGTCACATCCTATGTATTTAGCGATGGCAGGATAATCTGGGATAATTTAGATAAACTGGTAATGACAACCGGAAAAGAACGATTGGTCTTAGATCTTAGCTGCCGTAAAAAGGACGGCCAATACTTTATCGTAACCGACCGCTGGCAGAAATATACCGAGGTGGTGCTGTCTACGGAGTTATTAACCGAATTGTCCGCCTATTGTGATGAGTTTCTGATCCATGCGGTTGATGTGGAAGGGCTGTCGGGTGGTATTGATGAAGAATTGGTGAGGTTGATGGGGCAATGGAACGGTATTCCCATTACCTATGCAGGTGGCGTTCACTCCTTTGCCGACCTGGAACGCCTAAAGATCCTTGGCCAAAACCGTATAGATGTGACCATCGGAAGTGCTTTGGATTTATTTGGTGGCACGATGAAGTTTGAGGAAGTGTTAAATTACCTGGCTAGGAAATGATTGGTATGATAATTGTGTAAATTATAATTCTTTTTTTCGATTTGTTATGTTATAATGTTTTTTGGTGGTAAGAATAAAAAAGTCGGATAATAAGACGAAAATTTATCAATTATTCGCAGTAAAAGTAACCAACCAACATGGAAATCAACTAAGGAAACACTGATTAGATCAGTATTTCCTTAGACGCTCCGCGGGATGCGCACGGATTTGCCGAGGAAACTGGCACTTCGTGCCGCAAATCCGGCGCGGGAAACGCGTTAATCAGCGTTTCCCTAAATAGACATATGGAGGAAGCTGATATAAAGCTAAAAAGTGGAATTGTATTAGAAGGTGGCGCTTTACGTAGCATCTTTTCGGCAGGGGTACTGGATTGTTTTTTGGAAAAGGATTTTCATATTCCTAATATTGTTACCCTGTCGGCAGGTGCTTATGCGGCACTAAATTATGTTTCAAAACAAAAAGGACGGATCATCAAGACCAATGTTGAACCACTTAAAAGTAAGAGCTACGTGGGACTTAAGACATTGCTGCGGACCGGCAGTCTGTTTGATATGGATTATCTGTTTGATAAAGTACCCAATGAACTGGTTCCGTTTGATTATGAGCGTTTTTTTGCTTCCGACCAGCATTTATGGATGCATGCCACTAATTGTCAAACGGGAAAGGCGATCTATTATGATACCTTCGAGAACAAAGAGCGCCTGATGGAAATATGCCGGGCATCTAATAGTATGCCCTTTATAGCACCGATCGTTAAGATTGATGAAATGCCTTTATTGGATGGCGGGATGTGTGATGCCATTCCGATCGAAAAGGCCATGGAGCTTGGAATTGAGAAGGCGGTGGTGGTATTTACCCGCAATAAAGGATATCGCAAGAAAACCAGTCGCTTTTATATGTTTTGGATGCGCCTGATCTACCGAAAATATCCGGAGCTTATCCAAATAGTACAAAACCGTGCCGACCATTATAACGCGACCTTAGAGATTATCGAGCGTCTGGAACGGGAGAAGCGGGTATTGGTGTTACGACCGGAGTTACCGGCCATCAGCAATCGCGAGACCAATACCGACAAATTACTTAAGTTTTATGATCATGGTTATCAGGTTGCCCAAAGCCGGTTCCATGAGATCAAACAATTTTTAGCCGACACATAAACTTTGACGATACATAAACCAATCAATATTAATCGCGCAAGTGCCAATCGGTGCTAACATGGAAAGGGAAAGTAATGATCAGTAAAAACACAATTTTAATAGTTGAGGACTGTAAGGAAAATATTGATGGACTAAGGGCCATTCTGGACGATGAGTACCAGGTGCTGGTCGCCATTAACGGTGCAGGGGCGATCAATCTGCTTAAGAATACCAAGCCCGATCTTATTCTGCTCGATATCGGTCTGCCCGATATGGACGGCTTTGATGTTTTGGAGCGCATCCGTAAGATCAAGGGATGTAAGAGTATTCCCATTATTTTCATTACCGGTGAGACCGACACCTATGTCGAAGAATACGGTCTTTCGAAGGGGGCTGAGGACTACATCCGCAAACCCTATGTTCCCAGTATTCTGACCGTGAAGACCCGTAACTGTATTGAACGGAAAATGTATCGTGACAGTCTGGAGAAGCTGGTCGGACAAAGGACCAAAGAGCTGACCAATTCCCGTGAGATGATCATTATGGGAATGTCTCTGCTTGCCGAACGACGGGACAATGGAACCGGTAAACATATCCAGCGGATCATGCGCTATACCGAAATATTGGTTAATCAGATCGCGAAAACCCATCCCAATCTGTTATCCCCCAAGCAAAGAGAAGAAATCATTGTTTATTCGACCCTTCATGATATTGGTAAGGTAGGAATACCCGACTCGATCCTATTGAAGAATGGTAAGCTTGATGAGGAAGAATTTGAAGTTATCAAGACCCATACCACTATTGGTGCCGAGGTCTTATTCAGCACCGCACGGTTATACGAAGAAAATAAAGAATATCTGAAAACAGCGATCGAGATAGCCGAGTCCCATCATGAAAAATATGACGGAACTGGATACCCTAACCATTTGAAGGGTGAAGAAATCCCCATCGCTGCCCGGATCGTCGCCCTGCCCGATGTTTACGATGCGTTGACCAGCAGAAGAGAATATAAAGAGGCCTATCTCCATGAAATGGCCCGTGATATCATTGTCAATGGTGACGGCCGGACCATGCCGACCCACTTTGATCCGATCGTGCTGGAAACCTTCTTACAGGTAGAAGAAGAGTTCCGGTCATTAAGTGATCATACAGAGGATGAATAGAACGCGATTTTTGAACTTCGACCGACTTATAATTTTATAGATGGGAGAGATTGGATGGAAGAGGTTGAAAAAATTATTAACACGGACAAAGAAACGCCCGACAATCGTCGTGTTAATGAAGGTCCAATAAAGGAAGCGGATAAATACCGTCCGATAGAAGAAGACACGAAGCATCGTTCGATCGAAGAAATGGAACGCCAGTGCGAAGCGTACCGGCGTAGCCGTCATAATCTCAAACAGGTAACCGATTCACTTCCCTGGCCGATGTGTGTTGTCAGTCCGGCGGACGGGGCTGTTCTGTATGGAAATGGCGCCTTTATGGAGTGCTTTTATTTTGGTGTACAACCATCACACGAGGAGGAGAAGCAGTTATGGTCGATTTTGCCGGGACAACAGTCGGACGGCACAAATAGCAATGAAAATATAACCCGTTTTTTTGCCGATGTATTAGCGAGTTCCGCTTCGGTGACCAGTGAGCAGGAATATATCCTGGCATCAGGAGAGACGGTCTTGATGCGGGTGGTGGGCACGGTGATCGATGATGAGGGGCAGCCACTTATTTCGCTGGTCATGCAGGACATCTCGGCGCTTAAGCGGGAACGTGAGCTTCTGCGGAGCCTTGCCGATAAAGAACGGGATGCAAATGAATTAAAAAGTCGATTTATTATCAATATGAGTCATGAAATCCGCACCCCGATGAATGGTATTATCGGACTGGCCGATATCCAATTGCAAAAGACCTATGATCGGGAGAATCGGGCGGCTTTCAAGAAGATTAGCCTGTCGGCAAAGCTGTTGCTGGCGATAGTCAACGATATTATGGATTATTCAAAAATAGAGGCTGGCAGTCTGACCATTGACTGCGGTGAGTTTGTTTTAGAAAACATTTTATACGAGGCCATGCAGACGGCAGGAGAGCGACTGGGTGATAAAAAGGTGGCGATGCTGTTACAGATGGACAACAGTGTTCCACGCAAGGTTATCGGCGATCAGGTCAGGGTGTGGCAGATTGTCCAGAATATTCTTGATAATTCAGCCAAATATACCGACAAGGGCAGTATTAGGATGGAGGTATCGCTGATGGAGGTGGTAGAGGATGCTCAGACCTTACTCTTCCGTATTGCCGATACCGGTCGCGGTATGAATAAAGAGCAGTTGGATAAGGCCTATACACCCTTTGAGCAGTTTGGTGGCAGTGATTGGAAAAATAGCGGCACCGGTCTTGGTTTGCCGGTTACCAAGCAGTTG
>JAITWD010000058.1 GCA_031285465.1 Lachnospiraceae bacterium | reverse complement strand
GGATCACTCTGACCGATGAGGGCGAATTTGTTTTGGATGAGCAGGGTGATCTTGTTCTGGATGAAGAGGCGGTGACCCGGTTCGTGGATGAACTGGCCGATCGGTATGATACCGTGGGTGCCACCCGTCAGTTTAGGGCGACTAATGGCGAAACCATCGCCGTTTCCGGTGGTACCTATGGCAATAAGCTTGATCAGAAGGCGGAGGTGGCATATTTGCTAAAGGCGTTTGGGGAGCGGCGCAGTGAGATACATACCCCGGAGTATACCCACATGGCATTGCTGCAGGGCAAAGATGATATCGGTGACACCTACATTGAAATCGATATGACCGCACAGCAGATGTACTACTACTCGGCGGGCGAATGTGTCCTTTCCACTCCGGTAGTGACCGGCAATACCGCACTTCGGCGCGGAACGCCGGTAGGGGTCAATTTCGTTTATTCGAAGGAGCGTAACCGCATCCTGCGCGGAGAGGATTATGCATCGCCGGTTGATTACTGGATGCCGGTCAATGGCGGTATCGGTATTCATGATGCGTCATGGCGGAGTGAATATGGCGGTGAGATTTACAAGACCGACGGCTCCCATGGTTGCATTAATACACCGCGTGATAAGGTGGAACAACTATTTGAAATGGTGGAACTCGGGACACCGTGTGTGATGTATTATTAGTAGGACAGGAAGGTATTTATTGGGAATTTGTCGTAATTTTATCATACATTATCATACATTTATATCATAAATAGTTGACGAACAGGTTGAATAAAGGTACAATGTTTGTCAGAGTCTGTCAAAATCAGGAGGAAGTAAAAGTGTCAAGAATATATAATTTTTCAGCCGGTCCGGCTGTTTTACCGGAAGAAGTTTTGCAGGAAGCAGCGGATGAAATGCTGGATTATAAAGGTTCGGGGATGTCGGTTATGGAAATGTCCCATCGTTCGAAGGTATATGATACCATTATCAAAGAAGCGGAGGCCGATCTGCGTACGCTGATGGGGATTCCCGATAACTATAAGGTACTTTTCCTGCAAGGAGGTGCCAGTCAGCAATTTGCCATGATTCCGATGAACCTGATGAGGAATCGCAAAGCCGCCTACATTGTGACCGGCGAATGGTCCCGTAAAGCTTATGAAGAGGCGCAGATCTACGGTGAAGCGATTGCCGTGGCATCGTCTGCCGATGAGAACTATTCCTACATTCCCGATTGTTCCGACCTGGACCTTCCGGCGGATGTGGATTATCTATATATCTGTGAGAATAATACTATTTATGGAACTAAATTCAAAGAACTGCCCAATACCAAAGGTCACCGTTTAGTGGCCGACGTCTCCTCCTGCTTCCTTTCAGAGCCGGTGGATATCAGCAAGTATGACGTTATCTACGGTGGCGTGCAGAAGAATATCGGTCCGGCCGGCGTGGTGATCGTCATTATTAAGGAAGAGCTGGTAAGCGATCAGTGTCTGCCGGGAACGCCCACCATGCTTAAATATCAGACCCATGTTAAGGCTGAATCACTTTATAATACCCCGCCTTCTTACGGCATCTATATTTGTGGGAAGGTATTCAAATGGCTACTCAAAAATGGTGGACTGTCGGCGATGAAGGCATTAAATGAGAAAAAAGCCGCAATCCTCTACAAATTCTTGGATGAAAGTAAATTATTCCGCGGAACGGTCCGTCCCGCCGATCGCTCGCTGATGAATATCCCGTTTGTCACCGGCTCGGCTGAGATGGATGATAAATTTGTTAAGGCGGCCAAAGCAGCCGGATTTGAGAATCTTAAAGGACACCGCAGTGTTGGCGGAATGCGCGCCAGTATCTATAATGCGATGCCGATCGCCGGAGTGGAGAAGCTGGTCGAGTTCATGGGTGAATTTGAGAAAAATAATTCATGATAGGAGAGGAAGGAATATGTTTCGTTATTTTTGTTTGAATCCAATTGCCGAAGTGGGCTTGGAGCGTTTTACCGATCAATATGAAAAAACCGCACAAATAGAAGATGCACAGGGGGTTTTGGTACGTAGTGCGGCAATGCATGAAATGGAACTGCCTGAACAACTGCTCGCCATCGCCCGCGCCGGTGCCGGTGTCAATAATATTCCCTTAGAGGCCTGTGCCGAAAAGGGGATCGTAGTCTTTAACACCCCGGGTGCCAATGCCAATGGCGTAAAGGAACTGGTTATTGCCGGGATGCTGATGGCGGCCAGAGATGTGGTGGGCGGTATCAATTGGGTGACCGATAATGCGTCCGATGATGGTATTGCCAAGGCGGCAGAGAAGGCGAAAGGTCGTTTTGCCGGAACCGAACTAAGAGGTAAAAAGCTGGGTATTATCGGCCTTGGTGCCATCGGTGGTCCGGTTGCCAATGTTGCCAACTATATGGGAATGGAGGTTTACGGTTACGATCCCTATCTGTCGGTTGACGCCGCCTGGAATCTGAGTCGTGACATCAAGCACGTCCTTAATCTGGATGAGATTTTCACTCAGTGTGATTATATCACCATCCATGTGCCGCTGTTAGAGAGCACCAAAGGCTGTATCAACGAAGAGGCCATCGGGAAGATGAAGGAGGGTGTGATCATTCTTAATTTTGCCCGTGACCTGCTGGTGGACGAAGCGGCCGTACTTGCCGCCATCAAGACCGGCAAAATCCGTAAATACGTCACCGACTTCCCCAATCCGGTGACCGCTGGACAGGAAGGCATCATTGTTATTCCCCATCTGGGAGCGTCGACCGAGGAATCGGAAGATAACTGTGCCAAGATGGCGGTTAAGCAGATGATGAACTATCTGGAAAATGGTAATATTATCAACAGTGTGAATTTCCCCCATTGCGATATGGGCGTTTGTACACAGCAGGGACGGGTGGCGATCGCCCATGCTAATAAAGCCAACATGATCACCAAGTTCACCGCCTGCTTTGGCGACAAGAACATCAATATAACCGATATGACCAATAAATCTAAGGGCGATTTTGCCTACACCATGCTTGATATCGAAGCGGCGGCGCCAAGCGATACTATTGAGCAGCTTAAAGCCATTCCGGGAGTGCTACGGGTGCGGGTGGTTAAATAGGCGTGCTTTGAAACAAAACAGGCTTTTGGGGGTTCGGGCTACCGTTAGACCGCATGGTCGTCGG
>JAITWD010000032.1 GCA_031285465.1 Lachnospiraceae bacterium | reverse complement strand
AAGATGTGTCAATTTTACAATCGGAAAAGTTTAAACTGGATTTTGCACTTGAATGTGCTGACAGTTTAACCTGGGAGTACGACCGTACCACCGATATCATTGTTTTTAGCGATGAATTTGATAAACTTATCTCGGGACGTCAAAGCGATTATAATTATAACTTTACCGCCTTCCTTGATCTTCACTTAAAAGATTTTAAAGATGAAATTCTCCAAAAAATGGACGATCTTTTGACCGGTAAAACCGATCTGTACGAATCAGAGATTGTTTTGATCGGTTCGGACAAAGAGCCACATTGGCTGATAGTGCGCGGTAAATTTATTGATCAGACGGAAAAGCTCGTTTACGGTGTTTCGGTAGACATCACCCGACGTAAAAAGTTAGAGATGCATCTGGAAGAATTGGCATATGTCGATCATTTGACCGGATTATACCGCCTCGATTATCTGGAAGATGTAGTAGCACATAAGGTTCGTGGTGTTAATCTGACCCGCATTGGTTTAGTCATTCTGGATATTTGCGGTTTCAGCAACGTCGAACAGGCCTTTGATCGTAACATCGCCGACCGGGTCCTGTGCCTGACTGCCGACCGTCTAAAAACACTTGTTGGCGAACAATTATTGATCCATCTAAATGAAGATAAGTTTTTAGTGGTTTTCAATGATGTTGACAATATTGACTATTTGCAGATGATGGCACATAGTGTTAAAGAAGCCTTCAAGCTACCACTTGCCGAAATAGAGAAAAGCTTCTATCTTGATTTCGACATCGGTATTGCCCTTTCGGATAACTTGGTCATTGATCAGGAAGGGCTACGCTGTGTTTTACAGGATGCACAGTTTGCTCTACGTACCGCCAAAGAAAATGAGTTAAGCAGCATTTGTACCATAACCGATGACATCCGCCGCGATACCATGGAGTTATTGAATATGGCATACGGTATGCGTCACGCCATTGAGCAAAAGGAGTTCTTTTTGCAATTTCAGCCGATCATCGGTGCCTGTTCGCATAAAATGGTAGGATGTGAGGCACTTATCCGCTGGCAGCACCCAGTCAAGGGGCTACTTAATCCGCTACGCTTTATCCCCTTAGCAGAGGAAATTGGTCTGATTATTAAGATTGGTGATTTTGTTTTGGAGGAGGCAATGCGTCATATGGGAAAATGGCTGGCAGTTAATCCTGGCTTTTACGTTGCTGTTAATGTTTCGGCGATCCAATTCCTTTCCCATAAGCTGTCCGAACGATTGCTGGAGCTGATGAACAAATATGCTATCCCACCGGCCAATCTGGTGATTGAACTGACCGAAAGCGCATTTATCTCTGATTTTATTTATTTGACCAAAACCCTTAACACTCTTAAAAAATATGGGATCCGAATTTCGCTGGATGATTTTGGAACCGGTTATTCTTCATTAAGCTATTTGAAGAAGCTACCAATTGATAATCTGAAGATTGACCGCGCCTTTTTGGATGATGTATTAGTGGACGAAACGGCACGGGCGATGCTCAAGTCGATCATTGCCCTGGCGAAGAATCTATCGCTGTCCATCACGGTTGAAGGGGTGGAAACTAAGGAGCAGCTTGATTTGCTTGAAAAATATGGGTGCGACCGGTTACAGGGATATTATTTTTCCAAGCCACTTTCGGCGGAAGAATTGGAGAAGTGGTTGTAGATATTGACTATTGACTTGAACACCGTGTCGTACTTTATACTTCGGTTATGGAGGGTGACATCATGGAGAACTTACTAACAGGAAATATTGTTTCAAAAAATACGGGGATTTCTAACCGGATGCTCCGTTACTACGAGCGGATCGGGCTGATCAGTAGTCAACGCAAAGAGGGATATGCATATCGGGTCTACGATAAGCTTACCATCTTACGGTTGCGCCAGATTATGGTTTTGCGAAAGCTACGCATACCCATAAAGCAGATCAGTGAGATTTTTAGAAGCAACGATGCCATTCGTGTGATCAGTACCTTTGAGCACGCTATTGAGCAGATTGATCAAGAGATAACGGCACTTTCGTTGATAAAATCTATTCTTGGCCAACTGGTTAGTGAGCTGGATGAAAAGGCTAATATTCAATTGCAGCTTGACTGGCTCGAAAACAGTCCTGTTACTTCGCTAATTGATGTACTATCCCTCCCCAAAAACACATTATCGGAGGAAAAACTAATGATCAATTCAAGCCAAACTACTGAAGACCCTAACCACACTTTCAAAGATTTGACCCAAGCGGATAAGCAAATGGGACGGCTTTTAGACAAAGAGGTACGGATCGTCTATCTGCCCCCTGCTACCGTCGCGTCGATCCATCGCATCGGTGGTGAACCGGAAACCGAAACTGGAAATTTACTTTTTGATTTTATTAAAAAGAGTGATTTAGCAACCATAAAGCCTGACTTTCGGCATTATGGCTTCAATTCACCGGATGGAAATCCGCCGCATAATAGCGATGATCATGGCTATGAACGGTGGGTGACCATCCCTAATGATATGGAAATCCCCGAGGGCTTTTTTAAAAAGTCCTTCCCAGGTGGACTTTATGCCGCTCATATGATCCCCTTTGGCGCTTTTGAAGAATGGGAATGGCTTTATGAGTGGGCTAATAATCATGATAAATATGAAATCGCCTGGGGTGACCCTGAATGTATGCATGGATTAATGGAAGAGCATCTGGATGCTTTTCATCATTACTTGTGGACAGCGGATGATTTTGACCGGTCGCTACAATTAGATTTATTGATGCCTATAAAAGAGCGACCGGTCTTATGATTTTTAATTTTTCAAACTAATGACCCTGGTAGCAATCCGCTCTACAAATACCCGATCATGCTCCACCATCAGCACGGTTGGCTCAAACTTTAGCAATAGATTTTCGATCTGCATCCGCGAAAAGACATCGATAAAATTAAGCGGTTCATCCCACACATAAAGATGAGCTGGCGTGCATAAGCTTGCCGCCAGCAAAATCTTTTTCTTTTGTCCCCCACTCAACTCTTCCATATTCCGCTCCAATTGTACCCGCGAAAAATCAAGTTTCCGTAGTAACATCATGAAAACCGTTTCATCTATTCCCTGTTCCTCTCCATAATCAATGATGCTCCCTCGCAAAAAAGATGCATCCTGTGGCACATAAGAAATTATCAGCCCACTTGCCTGATGATCATGATTACCTATTATCTCGCGAATAATACTGCTTTTTCCGCTCCCATTCTTCCCCTGTAATAAAACCCGTTCACCATTTGCTATCGTCATTGAGTACCCATTCAATACCACCTCATCATCATAAGCGATGGTCACATCCTCCATCCTGACAATAACCTCCTTATGATGCCGCTTAGGTAATAATTTTAACTCATCCACCGTTTCAATATTTTTAAGCAACCTACTTTTTTCTTCTATTTCCTTTTCCTGCCGCTTTTCCAGATTCTTACGTCGCTGTTGCATCCGGCGGGATTTTTCACCGATATAGGCACGGGTATCAATCGATTTTTCACGGTCCATAGAGCGGTGACCTATCTTAGTGGCTTCAACCTGATCGGCCCAGTTACCAGCCTTTTTGGCAGCAGCAGTCAATCGCTTAATGTCACCCTTTAACCGCTCATTTTCCTCCTGCTCAAAGTTATCCTGTCGCCGTTTATTTTCCCACCAGGAACTAAAATTACCTTTCTGTACCTCAATATTTGACCGGTTGATCACCAAAACATGATCTACACAACCATCCATAAATGAGCGGTCATGCGAAACCAAAATAAACCCACTTTTCTTATTGAGATAATCCATAACCAAAGCCCGTGATGCCATATCAAGGTGATTGGTCGGCTCGTCGATGAGCAGAAAATTATTTTCTCTGGAAAATAAAACCGCCAGCATCACCTTGGTCTGCTCTCCATTACTCAAGGTCTGAAATGGCCGATACAAAACATCGGTATCCACTTCCAATAAATTTAGTTCCCGACACACCTTCCAAAACTCATAATCCGGATCAAAATCTGCTACCACATCGATAGTATCACTTTCTCTATGTGCAACGTCATATGGAAAATAATCGAACGATACAGGAGCGGAAATAGTCCCCTCATATTCATACTTTCCCCGCAATAAATTGAGAAAAGTGGTCTTACCGCGGCCATTTCGGGCAATAAATCCTAACTTCCAATCGGTATCGATTTGAAAGGTGGTATCTTCAAAAATATTATCGTAACTACCATCATAGTAAAAGGTTAAATCAACTACACTTATCTGTGCCATGCTAATATCCCTGCCTTTCCTGCACCTGCAAACTTGGATTACAGGCAAATAATTTCCTTACACATCTGTGCACATAAAAAATAAGGTGCAGAAATAATTTCCGCACCTTAAAGGCTTTTTCAAAATACACTTAATGTAATTAAAGTATCATAAAATACTATTAAAATACAATAATTATCATAAATGATCTGATCAACTTCTGAGTGACACCGGTTATTATTCCTGCCTGAATATTAAAAATAGGTCGAGCCATTACTTAATAATATAATTAGTATCGCGAAATAAAAATAATTATATAATCGTGACCGTATATTCAATATTCTAATTAACTAACATTAGCAAGAAATAATAATCATTGGCTTCCTCCGTTAATCCGATAATGTTTACTGACCTTAATAATACAACATCGCTTTTACTTCTTCAAGTACTTATTTTATCTTTCCAATAATTTTTAAAAACTACTCCTCTTCCTCGACCGGTAAGGTTATTGGTTCATCAGGAATCTCAATCCGGCGATTACGTTCTTCTTCTGGAATATCCTCCATAGCATCATCAATATTTTCATATTCCTGATTACCATCCGATACCCGCTCCCTAACCTTGGCTATTTTAGCCACCTTAACATCGCCGTCAAGATTGATCATTCTAACACCAGATGTAATCCTTCCCAGAGTAGAAATATCTTCCATTCGTAGCTGGATCATTGTGCCACCGGTGGTGATCATCAGGATTTCATGATCGTCATCCACTGCCTTGACCCCTAAAACATAGCCGGTTTTATCAGTGACCTTGTAGCACTTAACCCCTTTACCGCCTCGCTTCTGAATAGTAAATTCATCCAGAATAGTACGCTTACCCATACCATTTTCCGAAACGATCAATAAGGAATTACCTTGATGATCGAGCTGCATTCCCACTACCTCATCATCATCGGATAGATTTATTCCGATTACTCCCATTGAGGAGCGACCGGTTGCCCGGACATCGGTTTCTTTAAAGCGGATACACATTCCATTTTTGGTTACCAGGAAAATTTCTGTTTTAGCCTCGGTTATCTTAACCTCGATCAATTCATCATCTTCGCGCAGATTAATCGCATTAAGACCATTTTTACGGACATTACTGTATTCCATAATGTGGGTCTTCTTGGCAATACCCTTCTTGGTTATCATGAAGAGATTGGTATTTTCTTCATAATTTTTGATAGGGATGATCGCCGAGATATTTTCTCCCGGATTAAGCTGCAAAAGATTTATTATCGCCGTACCCCTTGAAGTCCGCCCTGATTCAGGTATTTCATATGTTTTAAGCCGATAAACCCGACCAAAATTAGTGAAAAACATAATATAATGGTGGGTGGTGGTCATCAACAGATCTTCGATATAATCGTCTTCGATGGTATGCATTCCCTTTATTCCTTTACCACCGCGATTTTGTGATTTGAAATTGTCGATAGTCATGCGCTTAATATAGCCAAGACTGGTCATGGCTATAATAGTATTATCACGGGGGATAATATCTTCCATCGAAATATCAAACTCATCGAAACCGATCTGACTGCGACGATCATCACCGAATTTTTCGGAAATGATCATTATTTCTTCCCTAATAACCCGTAACAATATTTTATTGTCACCTAAAATAGCTTTTAACTCTGTAATTCTAAGTAATAATTCCTGATGCTCATTCTCCAGCTTTTCCCTCTCAAGACCGGTAAGAGCACGCAGACGCATCTCAACGATCGCCTGGGTCTGCGCTTCGCTTAAACCAAAACGCTCCATCAAGCGTTCTTTAGCGATGGCCGTTGTCTGACTACCCCTAATGATCTTAATAACCTCATCAATAAAGTCAAGCGCTATCAGCAGACCTTGAACGATATGATCACGTTCTTCTGCCTTATTAAGATCATATTTGGTGCGGCGGGTAACCACCTCTTCCTGATGGGTCAGATAATAATTCAACATATCCAGCAGGTTCATGATCTTTGGCTCATTGTTGACCAATGCGAGCATAATGATGCCAAAGGTATCTTGCATCTGAGTATGTTTATATAATTGATTCAT
>JAITWD010000313.1 GCA_031285465.1 Lachnospiraceae bacterium | reverse complement strand
CTCTCATTCTTTAAGGAAGACAGGATCACCGTACTGGAGGCTTCCAGACCCGAAGACAGCTGTCCGATCTTATCAAGGAAATTATTTACCTGCGCGTTACTCTTATCAAGCTCATCCCGCTTGGCATCGGCAAGGAACTTCCCGGCAAAAAGGGTGATCAGGAAGATAGCACCAAAGGACAGCATCACGCATACGCTGCGGATGACCAGATCGGGAATAAATAATTCGTCCATGACCGGCAACCGATTCGTACCATCGATCAGCCAACTGAGCACCATCGACCCACCAATCTCCCCGATACATATTAAGATCATCTTGTAGTCAAGGAAAAAGCTCATTAGAATAACAAAGAAGAAGGAAAATGCCCAAAAATCACGGGATGGGATCATGTACAGGATAAAATTGAACTGAATAAGTAGTATGATCTCCAGATAAATCTTACCATAACGCAACATCTTAGGATCCAGCTTGCCATTGAGCATACATCGGCTGATCAAAAAAAGTCCGCCAGCGACATAAATCATACAGGTCGCCACAAATATCAGTAACAACGCCCAACTGACGGTCGGATAAAACCCCAGAAGCTTCAACGCTGAAAAGGTCATTCCGGCGCAGGCACAGGCACCGGTTACGATCACAATGATCAACTTATAAACCTTTGCCATATATTCATCTACTGCTGTTGTAGAGTTCATACTTAAATCCTCCATATCACATATTTATTTTACTTATTACATTGTACCATAATTTTTCATTTTAACAAACAAAATTTATTCAATAAACCGAACATATTTTAATGATTTTGATTATTTTAATTTTGTTTGATGTAAAAACCGTGCATATGTCTTATTATAGGACGCCAAGTCCTTGTTTACGCGCTCGTCATAATTGCTTTATATGTTGTATTTCGACATTCTCAATCTTAATTCTCCGTTTCAGCAATTAACTTTTTAAACATCTTCTGTTTTTCTCTCGCCTTGTTTCCCCTGTGTCTCAAAGCAATTATATCCAAACGTTCTGCGGGATGCGCACGGACTTTTCGTGGGCATTGACACTTTGTGCCGCCAATCCGGCGCGGGAAACGGTTTTATAAACGTTTCCCTAAAAAAACAACCATCTGACCTGTAAATCGAACAAAAGTGCGCATCGCGCACTCTCATGAGCAAATATTTTAGTAAGCGCACCTTTTGTTTCGCGTGCGTAGCTGCGCATCGGTTTTATATCATAGGAGCCTTTTCCTATGATATAAAAAATGCGGAAGAGCTTTCGCTCCTTCCGCATCTTTAAAGAATTATGACCAACTATTTGATTTTTGTTTACCTGGCTTTATAAATCATCGCTAATCCGTGTGCATACCGCGGAGCGTATAAGTAAATACTGATTTAATCAGCATTTACTGCGCCGGATTTGCGGCACGAAGTGCCAATGCCCACTGCAAATCCGTGCGCATCTCGCGGAGCGTCTAAGGAAATGCTGATTTGATCAGCATTTCCTTAGATAACGCCTTGCGCCGTCATGGCCTCCGCAACCTTAAGGAATCCGGCAATATTCGCTCCGGCAACATAATTTCCTGCCATTCCGTATTTCTTGGCCGCCTGGTCCAGGTTACAGAAAATATTGACCATGATCCCTTTAAGTTTATTATCCACCTCTTCAAAGCTCCAACTAAGGCGCTCACTGTTCTGGCTCATCTCTAAAGCAGAGGTGGCGACCCCGCCGGCATTGGCCGCTTTACCGGGCGCAAAAAGAACCTTGTTGGCCTGTAGGTATTCGGTCGCTTCCATTGTAGTGGGCATATTGGCACCTTCGGCTACCGCCATACATCCATTGGCAACCAATGCCTTGGCATCCTCGATCAGCAGCTCATTCTGAGTGGCACAGGGTAGCGCCACATCACACTTGACGGTCCACACGCCACGACCTTCATGATACTGGGCACTGGGGCGGGCGGCGGCATATTCGGTCAGGCGGGCACGTTTGACCTCCTTAACCTCCTTAAGCAGTGCCACATCAATACCTTCAGGATCAGATATATAACCATTGGAGTCGGAAACGGTAATTACCTTTGCCCCCAATTCCTGTGCCTTTTGGGTGGCATATATAGCAACGTTACCCGATCCGGATACTGCCACCTTCTTGCCGCTTAGCTCGATCCCATTGGCACGGAGCATCTCTGCCGTAAAATAAAGCAGGCCGAAACCGGTCGCTTCCTTTCGCGCCAGCGAACCGCCGTAGGATAATCCTTTACCGGTAAAAACACCTTCGTAAACCCCACGGATGCGCTTATACTGTCCAAACATATAGCCGATCTCCCGAGCACCGGTCCCGATATCGCCGGCCGGAACATCGGTGTCGGCACCGATATATTTATAAAGTTCGGTCATAAAGCTCTGGCAAAAGGCCATGACTTCACGATCGGATTTGCCCTTAGGATCGAAATCAGCACCACCCTTACCGCCACCGATGGGCAGACCGGTCAGGGAGTTTTTGAAGGTTTGTTCAAAACCAAGGAACTTGATAATGCCAAGATTAACGCTCGGATGCAAACGGATCCCACCTTTATAGGGACCGATCGCGCCGTTAAACTGAACACGGAAAGCATTATTGACCTGTACCTGTCCCTGATCGTCGACCCAGGGAACCCGGAATAATAACTGGCGCTCCGGAGTAACGATCCGCTCGATCAGTGCATCACGGCGATAGGCCGTCTCATTTTGCTCGATCACCACCCGTAATGATTCCAATACCTCCTTAACAGCCTGGTGAAACTCCGGCTGTGCCGGATTCTTTTCCACTACCATGCTATATACTTCATCAACGTATGACATTTGATTTCCTCCTGTTTTCTAAACCTTTGCGTTTGATTATTTTATGATCGTTAGTGCATATAACGCCAAACTACCGATGGTAAATGGGGTAAAATACCTTTTTACCCTAAATCATTATATACTGGGATGAGCAAAATCACAAGAACAAAAGTGCGCTTCGTGCACTCACGCAAGAAAATATCCCAGGTAGCGCAACTTTTGTTCCGCGCGCGTAGTTGCGCATCGATTTATCTAATAGGAGCATTTTCCTATGATATAAATTCTTTAAAAACTCCATAAAATCCTAGTGGCTTTCGTGCAACATCCGCCGATAGACCGATGGGGTCTGACCAAAGGTTTTGTCAAAAACCCTGGTGAAATAAAAATAATTACTGTATCCGCTGCGGACACCCACCTCCTTAACCGGCATATCGGTTGTCTGCAACAATTCTTTGGCGTTTTCCATCCGAAGGGTGGTCAGATAGGAAAGAAAGGTGGTCCCCAGATGGCGGGCAAACAGGTTACACACGGTATTGGGATTGATAGCATAGCGTATCCCGATGGCTTCTAAGGTATGATTCATCTCGGGATACTCCTGTAGATATTCGATGATCTCATTTAATTCCCGCGACATGGTCGGCTTAAATGCCGATGTCGGCGGCTCCTCCGGCGATGATGGCTGAGCCAGACTGGCCGATAAACGACCAAGCAGATCGATCAGATCCTGCTCGGTAATGGGTTTTATCAGATAATCGAAGCCTTCATACTTGGTGAAAAATTGGCGCACCTCGTTGAAATCACTATATGCGCTGACGATGACAAATCGGGGCACGTATTGATCCTCCCTTAGTATTTCCAGCATATCAATGCCCGACAGACCCGGCATCTTTAGGTCACTCAGAACAACATCCGGGCGCTTTTCCTTAATTTCTCCCAACGCTTTTACCGAATTGGTCTGGGTTCCGCACAGCTCAAATCCACTCGCTAAAAACACCCCCCGCTTAGTTTCCCAATGATCCATGATGATCGGATCATCATCCACAATATAGACCGTCTTCATTGCCTGACCTCCTACGCATTATCTTCTTCGTAAACATCCCGACCTATCGTGCCGCAAATCCGGCGCGGGAAACGATTTTATCAGCGTTTCCCTAACTGCTCATACGATGCCTGTGCCGCCGCCAGAAACCGCTCAAGACCCATTTCATAAAAGCCGGCTTTATAGGCTGCCCATGCCTCATCATCGTTAATGTCCGCCCTGCCAGTGATAAAATCCTTCAAACCGTTGCTTATATGTTGGTCGATCGCCCCCCGGATATTATTAAGCTCCACGGCATCAGCGGAATCAAATAGCAGGGTCAAAATACGTTCCCTGGGTTCATAGGGGGCGTACAATAGTCGCGCCTGCGCATTGATGTATTCCCCGTCGGTATCACTGCCATCCC
>JAITWD010000284.1 GCA_031285465.1 Lachnospiraceae bacterium | reverse complement strand
TGATCAGTCTCCCGTTCCTTCTTAATTAAATACTCAATCTTAAATCAATTAAATACTCAATCCCAATTCGGACATATGCTCGGCGATCTCTTCGGCGGCAATATTCTCGGCGGAAGCCTCCCACCGGTCCTTGCTCCAGATTTCAATCCGACTGCCGACACCAACCAGCACCACATCCTTTTCAATCCCGGCAAATTCCCGTAACACATTGGGAAGTAAGATCCGTCCCTGCTTATCAACCTCTACATTGGCAGCACCGGCAAGGAAAAACCGGACAAATGAACGGGCATCTTTACTGGTTAGGGGCAAACCTTTAAGTTTGGCCTCAAAGTTGATCCATTCATTATTATCATACACAAATAAACACCCATCCAACCCCTTCGTGACCACGAATTCATCGCCTAAACTGTCACGAAAGCGAGATGGCACGATAAGTCGTCCTTTTATGTCAGCTGTGTGATTGTACTCACCCATAAACATAACTGTGTCACCTGTGTCCTTTTTGCCAATTGGTTATCTTAATCCCCTACTGTCCATCCGGTTAACTCATTTGTTCTTCATATCAAAATGGTCGTTTATATTACATAATATCTGTTAATGGTAATTTTTTCGCTATTTTCTTCCTTTGTGATGGTGTGAAAATGGTCTGCCACAGGTTGCTATTATTCTAAATTATATGGGATTCAGGATATTTTTTGACGCAAACCCAACCACTATCTACCACTTACCTCCACTTTTCACCACTTTTATATTGATTCTATTATACTTTCCTTCTTTTAGCAAGCAAATCTTAAGAAAATATTAAAAAAAGTGCTTTATGATCGCTCATAAAGCACTTAACATTCTCACATTTCCATATATGGTGGAGCACGTATGTTCGTCCGCAATATCTAGGTCAGGCATTTTTATCGTTTTGATATACTTCGGTGAAAGTTATTTCAATTAAATGATTTTCTTATATTACCTGTTTGCTTTTATCTTCCCAAACATAACGGCTTCCCTCATCGTCCAACAAAACAAAGCCACATGACAACAGCGATCGCGCCGACGCCCTATTGTCCTGATCGATATCGGCAGTGATCCGCTTGGCATCCGGAAATGAACCGATGGTCTCCATCAGCAGACCGATCATCTGCTTGCCCAACCCCCTGCCAAGATAATCGCTCTCCCCGATCAGATAATCAATCCCGTATGCTCCCTCGATCGGCATCGTTCCGAAATCTTCATCGATACTATCCTCACATCGATAGAACTGGCAAAAACCGATCGGCTTACCCTGCCACAGCACAATCTGATAGGTTATCCACTTAAAATCACCATCGCGCGCATTTATCTCCGCCAGCCAATCGTCGATACCAACGCCCATATGGGGGAGCTCGTACCACCGCTTTACATGTTCTTTATTCAGCCATTCACTCACTAATGGTACATCGCTGTCCTCCAGCGCTCTTAATGTTAACATAAGGTCCTCCTTGATATTTTAATCATTACCTATTTTGCAATTCCTTTTAAATAGGGCTTTAGATCAATAACCGGTTCTGCCCCTTCCTCCTGCAATTGATTTATACGCATATTGATAAAGGTCGGCAAATCTCTTTTATATATTTTTCTGTATTGCACTTCCATCATAATCTCCCATTCATTTTACAAGCTCAACTTGCAAAACTGCTTGGATCAAAAGTGAAAAATCTTTGATCGCTCAAACTAATCCTCATGCATTTCGCAGATTTTATCTGCAAAACTGCCTAAATAAGAGTTTGAAAAATCTATGATTTTTCAAACTATCATCCTCCTAACCTTCTAAGGAGCTTACTTCCGCCTCCTTCCCCAGTCGCCCACTTCCCATTCAGCACCTGCCCCGGCGTCAGATACCCCCGCGCCTCCAACTGATCCAGCATACTATCACTGGCAAATGCCGTCTCCGGTCGGAAACTAGTGTACCGTCGCCCAAATGCCTCGAACAATTATGCGGGATGATTGCTCATCTGCAAGGCGGATGAAGGAGGCGTAGCGGTGGCTACGCTGACTGACGACAACGTGGCAGATGGAAATTCAGACAAATAATTGTCGCGGTATTTGGGCGACGGTGCACTAAGTCCATAAAGCAGATAATCCACCAGCGGATAGGCGACCATCATCAGGAGGAACTCCATCTCGGTCTGATTCCGGCTGGCATAGGCATCATCCACGATACTCATCAGCAGACCATCCTGGGCAAAGTCGTACGCTAATTTTTCGGAAAAGGATTCTCATTCAATATTTTGCAGGTTATTTTTCTTGCTGCGATAAAGATTGGAGGTTCTTCAAAACCCTCGGCATTTATTTTGAAAATATAATTACCTCGTTCGACACTGTATTTCGTGTTTAACTCACTTTCTTCTTCTGAAGAAACCAGTTCAATAAAAGGCTTAGAAGTGTCCGTCTTCCACATAAAAAGGCTTGAAACAAAATGGGGTTGTTCAAATTCAATATCCAGGGCATATTCGTTATAACTTTGGTCAATGCTCCCAGATATAACGATTAATCCCGCATCCATTCTACAGAATTCGAAATCCATCCACAAACAATTACTCAAATATGTATTAACTTTGACTATCTCTTGTTCTATTTCTTCACGTTTCATTATAAACATACTTTTATCTCCTTAAGGTAGCGGAATATGTGTCATTTTGACAGCATCTAAGTTAAAATTAGGATTTGGCTGACCATTCCTAAAAAACTCTTTAAGGACACTTTCATGGTACCAATCACCATCAGTACCCAAGTATTCTGTTCCGTGTCCTACAACTTTACGGGAAACACGATAAATACTTTGAGAATTAGTATATTGACTTTCTCCGGCATGAACCCTAACTTCATACTTATATTCACCTTCTGTCCAGGTCTGTTTCAAACCATTTGGTGCATTCTGTAGTCCTTGTTGGTTGAGTGCATCGTCTAAGAAATCCTGGGGCATGGTTTTCCCAGCACCACCCGGAACACTTCCTCCACCTTCCCCAATCGCCCACTTCCCATTCAGCACCTGTCTCTGCCCCGGCGTCAGATACCCTCTCGCCTCCAACTGATCCAGCATACTATCACTGGCAAATGCCGTCTCCGGTCGGAA
>JAITWD010000176.1 GCA_031285465.1 Lachnospiraceae bacterium | reverse complement strand
AGATCATGGTGATAATAATGCCGGTAAAAAAGGGTGGGAATGCCATAATAATCTGGTTTACGGTCATCATAATGCGATCGATCGTCCGGCCGGCATGCCGGGCGGTGTAAATACCGACCGGCACCGCCAGCAGACCGATCATCATGAAAGCAAGTATGGTCATCGTCAACGTAATGGGAAGTTTATCGGCCACCATTTCGGTTACCGGAATCCGATAGCCGACCGACTCACCCATGTCGCCGCCTAAGAAGTCGATCAGCCAGCGTCCATAGCGCACCAAGAACGGATCATTCAGCCCCATCTGCTCGCGCAGCTCTGCCAAACGTGCCGGTGTCGCCTGGGTTCCCAGGATGGTGGTCGCCGGATCGCCGGCGATCAGATCGAAGGACAGGAACACTAAAAATGAGACGGCAAGTAGGGTGATCAGCATGCTTATCAGTTTTTTAGTTGCATATCTCATCTTTACTCCCATGCATACCGCAGTTTTCCTGCCCTGCGATACTATCTTTTATTGGGTGGTGACGGGGTAGATCTTCGCCATGTCCTGTACATAGAGGGGATAAAATTCGTAGCCACCAAACCGGTTACTTAGAGCGACCAATTCCGGCAGATCCTGAATATAAACATTGGCGGCATCATCGGTCAGGATGCGTTGGCATTCCTGATAATAGGCGACCTTATCCACGTCGCTGGTACTGGCGACGGCACTGGTGAAGGCCTGATCGTATGCCGGATTATTGTAATTGATAAAATTATTGTCGGCAGTGGACGTAAATCGTTCCAGCAGGGCACGGGCGGTCAGCTCGGCGGCATCAACCCCGACAACCGTCGCCTCAAATTGACGGTCAACATATACGTCACTCAACCAGCTACTCCATTCGATCAGCTCTATCCGGGCGTCAATTCCGACCGCCTTAAATTGTTCGGCTAAAACCTGTGCGGTATCGACATGCTGGGGATGGTTCGAAGGAACGGTCATGGTAAAGGAGAAACCGTCGGGATAACCGGCATCGGTCAGCAGTTGTTTGGCCTTGTCGATGTCCCTGTTATAGGTGTCCTTTAGTTCTTCCAGATAATATTTGCTAAAGGCGGGGAACATGCTACTCCCTATTTCCACCCCTTTTCCCGCCGAGATCATCATCATAATCTCCTGCGGGTCGATCGCGTAGCACATCGCCTGCCGGACCAAGAGGTTATCAAAGGGCGGCTTGGCATGGTTAAGATAGAGCGCCTGAACCAGATTCATAGTGCCCTCCATAACGGTAAAACGGTCGGATAGTTCAGCCGCCTGGGCAAAAGGGATCCGTGCCAGCATGTCAATCGAACCGCCTTCCAATTCCATTGCCACGGTATCCATATTGGCGATCACTTTAAAGATTACCTTTTGGATGTGGGCGGCTTCACCCCAGTATTGGTCGAAGCGTTCAATAGTAAAATGTTCTTGCGGTGACCGATCCAGAAAGCGATAGGGACCGGTGCCGATCGGATTATCCTCCGGCGAACTATTGGCGGCGGGAATAATGGCCGCGGTCAGCGAGGCAAGAAATTCCGTATCGGGCGTATGCAGGGTTATTTCAATAGTTTGTTCATCAATAATGGTGGTGGCTCTTAGATTAGAAAACGCCTCTACCAACGGTTCACCCGCTTCGGTATTGGCGCATCGGTCAAGCGAATACTTGACATCCTCTGCCGTAACGGTGGTTCCATCGTGGAACAGGACACCCTCCCGTAAGGTAAAGGTGTAGATCGATCCATCCTCTGATATGGTGTAGTCACTTGCTACTGCAGGGTTATATTGACCGTCGCTGTCCGGCTTGACCAAGCCTTCAAAGATATTAAAATATACCTCTCTGGTTCCTGCCCCCTCTACCTGATGGGGGTCAAGACCTTCATTTAGATCCTGAGGTATACCGACGGTAATAACAGATTCAATCGTTGAAGAATCATCACCCTTCTTATCACCTGAGCAGGCGCTCAGTGCAATAGCCAGTGTCAGCAACACCAAAACCGTGATGAATGATTTCATTCCTGGTTTTTTCATGTGTTGTCCCTTCCTTCAAAACTTGTGGTTTTGATACTGTTATGGTTTTTTATTTTGCTTTATTTTATACAATTATTTGGAAATTTGCAAGTAATTTTGTAAAATGGCCGGCAAGTGGACGCCAAAGCGTTGTCTCGTGGCCTTAAAGCATCCGTGCCCATCCCGCGGAGCGCCTAAGGAAACGATCTACTAGTCAGCAATACAAAAAGGCGCCCGCTTCTTTATAGCAGAAGACTAGGGCGCCTCTTAAGATACATTAACTTCAGATTCTTTTTAATAGATAGCCTTGATCAAATTCTTTTTATTTTTAATAGATAGCCTTGATCAAATAAGTAGCTACATCTAATTAAACATCCGCTTAAGTTCATCCATGAAGGTGTTAATATCCTTAAATTCACGGTAAACGGAGGCAAAACGGACCTAGGCAACCGCTTCTAAATCTTTTAATTTGTTCATGACGATCTCACCGATGATCCGGCTTTCTATTTCTTTTTCCTCCCGGCTAAATATCTGGGTCTCCACCTCATCGATCAGTTGATTGATCTGGTTGGCGCTGATGGGACGTTTATGGCAGGCACGCAAGACACCGGCTTCAATCTTGGATCGGTCATAGGTTTCACGGTTATTATCCTTTTTAATAATGATCAATGGGATAGTTTCAATCTTCTCATAGGTGGTAAATCGCTTGTCACATTCGTCGCATACCCGGCGCCGCCTGATGGAGTTATTTTCCTCCGCCGGTCGGGAATCAATAACTCTGGTGTTTTCATGTCCGCAAAATGGGCATTTCATCGATCTTTTCCTCCATATTCTAAAATACATGGTATTTCTAAATAGATGGTATTTCTTTTCCTCATATAACAACATTATATGCTTTGTTCTTCATTATGTCAACCGTTTGACCGAACAAGACAGTCAGATTTTCACCGCCTGGAGCGGGCGCATTTTTACCGTTTACTCTCGCTCTAACCGGAAAGGACATTATTTGGATGTTTTTAACATTTTTGTCCATTAATGGTGATGTCCATCATGGCGGTCGATGTCCACCAGAATGATATCGGGACCGATTTTAACAATATCTCTGTACGGGATAATGACATCGGGTTCATTGTAAAAAAGGGCGTTAAATTTATTTTTACCGCAGATTATCAGGGCATGGATGTGTCCGTTGCACTCATCAAATTCCAGGTCGTTGACCCTCCCCAGGCATTTGCAGCTTTTAACATTGATAACGTCCTTACATTTCAACTCGGAAAACAGCATTGCACCTCTCCTTTTTGACCGATAGAGTCTCATTTACATGTATATTTTCCTATCATTCGGTGAATGATTAAATTATGAATATTTGTAGCGGTTCATAGGTAATAAATGGGCTACGGATATTATATTCATCAGGAGGAAGAGGCATGGCACAGGGTAAGGTGGAAATTTGTGGGGTAAATACGGCAAAGCTGCCGTTATTAAAGGCGGCGGAAAAGGAAGAATTATTCGGCCGTATCGAAGAAGGGGATCTGGATGCCCGCCGACAGTACATTGAAGGTAATTTGCGATTGGTACTTAGTGTTATCAAGCGTTTTTCTTCCAGTAATGAAAATGTGGACGATTTATTTCAGATCGGTTGTATCGGGTTGATCAAGGCCATCGATAATTTCGATTCGACCCTGAATGTGAAATTTTCGACCTATGCCGTGCCGATGATCATCGGCGAGATCCGGCGGTTTTTGCGGGATAATAATTCGATCCGGGTGAGCCGTTCGCTAAAGGATACCGCCTATAAGGCGATCTATGCCAAGGAGAATATGATCAAGCGTAATTTGAAGGAACCGACCATCAACGAGATTTCTGAGGAGATCGGAATCTCCAAGGAGGATATTGTCTATGCCCTGGATGCGATCCAGAACCCGATGAGTCTGTATGAGCCG
>JAITWD010000139.1 GCA_031285465.1 Lachnospiraceae bacterium | reverse complement strand
TAAAATAAATACGGTTGAAAGAATAGAAATGCCACATGGCTCCTTTACTTTTATTTTCTTTCAACCTTCTCCCATCTGCCCAGTCCAGCCCCAGTACTCTCTGGCTTTACGGATAAGCTCCTCCATCGTTTCTTCCTCAGCACACTGATAGGTTTCCTTAAACTCAGTATCGGTCACAAATCCACCGGTCTGCTGATAATAAATGGCATAGTCACTTTCGATCACCATTTCCCCCTGACTGTCTTCATAACTGTAACGTGCTAAAACGGCAATATCGCGCACACCGTCACCATCAATATCCCGCCATGCCATCCCCTTTAGTGCATACAGATTGTCGTATTCCCCCATAGGTTGCAGGCTCCAGACGATCTCGCCCCGCTCATTGACCAAATAGATCATGAAAATCTCGTAATTGGCGATCGCATAACTTCCCGGTACCACCTCTAACCGACCTAACTTTTCAAACTGCCTGGTATAATGCTGTTCGTCGGCAATCACCAACCCATTGCGCAACAGCTCGTCCAAAGTGGTGGCGGTATAGAGAAATTCTGTGGAATATCCGTCCCGCACGAAGGCGCGCATCATTTCAACACTTTTGTTCATGCCAAACCGGTTAATCTTATCGGATATTCGATAATCCCGATAGAAGCCATCGGCCGACTGAAACAAAATATCGCCGACTTTATAGGTCTGACCGACATGATCACCCGATTCGAGCATACAGGTGGTGATCAGACCGATATCATCCAGACCATCCCGGTTCATATCCTGAAAGGAAATGGCGGCAATGGTCCGGGTGGGTTGCCGCAACCGGTCCAGACTCCGGTTATTGGTCTCAAGTTGATCGGTTTTATAGAGAACCTGTCCGTCTTTATCGGTCAAAAATATCGCCAGCCGCCGCATATGATTTTCAAACGCCGGCACCACCCAGACATCACCAAAGTGGGCAAACCAAAATTCAAAAACCTGATCATCGATAATCCCAAAACCCGCCACCTCAATCTCTCCGCGTCGCTCAATCCCTTCAAAACGCCGACGGTAATCTTCATAGTCCACCTCCAAAGGACTGCGGATCGTGCTCACACCGGCAGCCAACGCCGTAAATGACCATCCGACGCCGTTGGCCCTAGCCACCCCCGGAATTACCTCCATTATAATTATCACCGCTAAAACAATTGCCACCATAAAGCGGCATTTTATCTTTTTCATCATTATCCCCCTGCATTTCGCAAGTTTTACTTGCGAAACTGCCTAAATAAGAAATTGAAAAATCTATGATTTTTCAAACTAATCCCCTGCATTTCGCAAGTAAAACTTGCGAAACTGTGTTCTTTTGATCCTAAAAAATATTATATCATAAACACCCCGATAAAATCACCCTCGCAATGTCATATTATGTCGATTCATTTTATAATTTACGATTTAGGCTCATATCGTGCAATATTTTGTTGTTTTCTGCATATTATGTATTATAGGTTCCACAATAAAGGAGAATAATAATGGATACTATTTATTTACAAGCACAAAGAAAAAACACCGTCACCTGTGGTCAGAACCAGGTGATTATTTTTGATGACATTATTAGCCAGTTCGAACCAGCCGATTCAGAAACCCTGCCGATCAACCTGGATCTTGCTACCGGTGTCATCACCTTCAATGTTGTCGGTATTTATCTTCTTGAATGGGTGATCTCCACCAATCAGGTACTCGGCTCACCACAAGTAGTTTCGGTCTCTCTGGAATCGCCCGGAAAAGAAGCTATTTCCTTCAGTGCTCCCATAAGATACGGGCAGGCTTGCGGCAATGCCATCATTGAAGTAGACACTCCCGGAATGACCATGCTTTTACGAAACATGACCGGATCACTGGTCTTCCTTACCAACACAGTCGCAGCCGATCTGCTTATCTATTCCGTCGATACTGCCGGTGTCACCGGTCCGACCGGCCCCACCGGTATGATGGGACCAACCGGTATGACAGGAGCTACTGGTGCTACTGTAACGATCATATATGGAAAATGAAAAACCTACCCTCTCATAGCTGATCAGTAGCGTTAGTAAACATAATTCAATTTAATTTTTATTCTCTTGTTTTCGTAGATGATAACTTTATCAATCAGCTCGATTAGCAATTCTCTCGACAAAAGCTCAATATGCTGGCCGTTCCTGATAGCATCGATCAGTGGATGGGACTCCAGTCCCTCTTCTTTAAGCATCGACTTTTCCGCATAAAGATTACCCAATAACTCCTCGCCACGTTCCACTTGCTTTTTATAGTCGTCGATCATATACCGATAATCTTCGATGGTTATCAAACCTTCTTTCCAATCCTCATAAACCGACTGTCGGTATTCCATCACCTTTTCCTGTTGCTTCTTTTTATCCTCGATCAATCGTTCAATCCTGGTTATCGCTCGCGATGGCTTTGATATATCCGCCAACCGCTTAGCCATTTGCTCACTGTCGATCAGAGCGTATATCTGTAAACGGACCACGCATAAAATCGCTGCTTCCAGCTGCTCATGACGAATGGAGTGCTTAGAGCAGACGGTTTTGGAACGATCCTTATAGGTGCGACAAAAATAATAGACACATCCTCTCACCTCACTACGGGTCATCGCCTTACCACAATCGGCACAACGGAGCAATCCACTGAATAGGTAGAGCAGTTTTTGGCGTGGCGCGGTGCGGGTATCACGCATAAGAAGCGCTTGAACCTTACTAAAGGCTGATCGGTCAATAATCGCTTCATGGGTATTTTCA
>JAITWD010000133.1 GCA_031285465.1 Lachnospiraceae bacterium | reverse complement strand
AGGTGGTGAAACGAACCACATTCACATGCGGATTGTCCGCGAGAAAGGCTCGCAGACGCAAAAGCGAATAGGCCCTTGTCTGCGGCTGACGGACATCAAAGGTCAACTGCGGTTCAAAGTCTTTCCATTCATTGACCACAGCATTATACATATGGACCGGATCCCAAATCAAATATGCGAGAAAGCTGACGGTATATTCATGATAGGATATCGGCCGATCGATCACAACCGTATCGGATTCCGCCTGATACGACCAATGCTCCACCGGCACCACCTCACCGGTCGTCCGATCGATCACCTCCCACCACCGCTTGATATCATCACGGTTATTAACCTGCATCAACTCTTCACTGATACCATCCAACAGACGAATGGTCAATGACATCGCCTGGTCACCGGCGCCATGAAATCCGGTGGTCAGATAGCACTGTTGGATTTCCTCTGGATGGGCTTTCGCCCAATCGTTATCCTTACGGGTCGTATAATAGGTCGCATATATTTTGGCTCCGCTGTCCTTAAGTTCCGCTGGGAATTCGGTTCCGTCACAATCGCGAAGGGCATCGGCCCCCCACCGTTTGAGGATATCCAGCGTCTGCGGGATCACATCAATATCGGTCGGCACGGTCACCCGACCAGACGTAGCATTTTTAGCATTATTCATCAATATCCTATTCCTTTCTGGTATAGCTGCGGTTGTACAGGTAAAATAAGACCAGCAATCCGGCCAGACCGATCAGCATTTGTAATAAACCGCCCAAACTGACCGTTCGATGACCGATAACGATCGTTCCCAGACAGACCAGAAACAATATGGCCGCCAGCAATCCTTTTATTTTCTTCAGTGTATATTCATTCATCACGCGCCACCTCTCTTCAACCCGGTCCATAAGAAAACCGACCGCTTATTACATAAGAACCTGCATTGCGAATTGCTACCCCTTAAGTCCACCGACGGTCATCCCCTGGGTTAATTTTTTCTGCACAAAAATATAAAGGATCAGGGTTGGTAACATCACCATCACCAGACCAGCATACATTTGACCAAAGTGAGCCGCCGCCTTACCGGCTTTCATTAGATTCATCAAGCCCACTGGTAAGGTACGGTTACCGTTCATCTCGGTCAATAATGTCATTGACAAAATATACTCATTCCAGAAGAACAGGAAATTAAATAAAATGACCGTAACAATACTTGGTTTTGCCATCGGCATAATTACCTTGATCATCGTCGCGAAGTAACCGGCACCGTCAACATAGGCCGCTTCTTCAAACTCCTTAGGCAATGTAGACAGATATCCGGTCAGCAAATAGATGGTAAACGGTAATGCCGTAGATGCATATACCAGTGCCAGAATAAATAGGTTATTCATAAAAAATGGACCGCCAAACAGCGTTCTCAATGCCTTATCGGCATCAACAAACATTAGAAAGATCGGAACCACGATATAGTTCATATTTATAAACAGACCGGCCATCAAAAAAATACCGGTTACCTTGTGTCCACGAAAGCGAAAGCGCGACAGCGCATAAGCCGCCGGCAAAGCCAATGCCAGCAACAGTATGATCCCCATCCCCGTAACTAAGACCGAACTCAAAAAATACTCGCCCATCCGCGCTTCGCCCCATGCATCGGCAAAGTTTTGAAAATGAAGACCGGCTGGTAAGGTCCACGGACTGCCATAAAATTCATTATCCTGCCGCAAACTCGCCATAAATACCCATGCGACCGGCACCACAATACTGATCGCCAGCGCGCTCAACACCACATATATTATCAACTGCGACAGACCCCTGCCGCCATTCATCTTTTTTCTCATATCCCACCTCATGCTCTATGAAAGTCCGCAAATGCCAATTATTGTGGCGCCAATCAATATTCCAGATTCTCCCGTTTGGTCACGCCATTAACTATCCCTGAAAGGGCAAAGGAAAAGGCGAATACCACCACGCCGATCGCCATTCCGTAACCATAACTGGAATTGGTGTAGGCCTGTTTGTACATGTAGCTAAGAAATACCTCGGTTGAGCCATCCGGACCGCCGTCGGTCATTGCCTTGACGATCATAAAGGATAGGTTAATGGTGCTGATGATAAAGAAGGTCAGCGTCGTGCGGATATTGGTCCAGATCAAAGGCAATGTGATGGAAAAAAACTGTTTGATGTGACTGGCCCCTTCCAAATCGGCACATTCATAAAGACTAACCGGCACAGCCGACATACTGGCCATGTACATTACCATATAATAGCCCACCGCCTGCCAGATCATCGCTATAATGATCGAATAAATGACTATTTTCTGGTCGCCCAGCCAGTAGACCGGCTCGGCATCACCAGGCTTAAACAATGCCAAAAAGGAATTAAGCAAACCATTAGCCGGATCATAGATGGCACTGAAAATAGCGGAAATAACCACGATCGACAAAATATTGGGAATGTAGAAAATAATCCGGAAGATGCTTTGTCCCTTGATTTTTTCACGGGTCAGGATTCCGGCAAAGGTCAACGACAGGCTGATGGTAAATACCGTCACCACCACGATCAACAGAATACTGTTTTGCAATGAACGGAGAAAATAATCATCCTCCAGTAAGATTATAAAATTATTTATCCCGACAAAGGTCTTCTCACCGACAAAGCCGGTCCATTTATACAAAGACATCTCAAACACCTTAACGGTGGGATAGATCATAAAAATGGTGTAAAGAATCAATGCCGGCGCCAGGCAAAAAAAGATAAAACGTCCGCGTCCTTTTCGTTTATTCAATCTTATACCTCCTAACAAACGGTGCACTATTACGCCGGAAGCCCGCACCGGATCCTCGTAATAATATGGTTATAAAACGGCGGCAGACAAGAGCGCCTGCCGCCACAGTTAAATCATTTTAGCGGTCACTACCACCCGCAACATAATTATTAGCAATTACTCAACAATGAGTGCTGCCCGAAGCTGATCACTTGCCGCTTTGACATCGGCAATCCATGTTTCTGCAGTTTTATCACCGGATACAAGACTGTTGACCGGATCAAACCAAACGGTATTGGGATTAACACCTTCAACCGGAGTGGTGGCGGCAAAGTTACCAAGTGCTACCTTGGCACCGTCATCATAAATACTGTAAAATAGTTGCTTTTCGCCGCTTAAACGTTCACCGGCACCAGGGATGGCAACGGTTGCATCAAACTGCGCAAAGATATCGGCAGCTGCATCGCTATATAGATAAGCAAACCATATTTTGGCAAGGTCGGGGTTCTCCGCACCGGCCGGAATCCATGCCTGTTCAAACCATGCAAAACTGTAACGGTCGCCGCCAGCCGTAATTGCCGGCAAAGCGGTAAAGCCATACTCAAATCCTTCGGCACGGGGCGCATCGGCCATTTCACCAGGTAGCCAGGTACCGTTGGGCGAGAATAACACCTTGTTATCCAGCAATAACTGCTGATTCTTTAGGAAATTTTCCTGATTGGCGTTGGCCGGTACTGACGGCTCGGTATAAGTGGCAAGCTTCGCAACGATATCAAAAACACTTTGCGCTTCCGGAGTATCCCAAATGCCTTCGGCATAGTTGGTCGCACTCTTAAAGAAGTCCGGTCCGCCTGCTTCATATAAAAGACCATAGAACACCGCATCAAAGTAGCCGGCAGTCGGGTAGGCAAACAGGTATATTCCTTCTTCCTGCGCCAAATCGCCCAGTGCCCACATTTCATCCCATGTGGTCGGAACCGTCCAGCCTTTTTCCTCAAACAAAGCCGCATTGTAGAACAGGCCGCAGGGATCAAAGAAGGTCGGGGTCATGTAGGTCTTGCCATCCGGATAAGGATTGGTGGCATTACTGTCCAGGAAACCAGGAATGATCTTTTCACCGACGGTAACACTTTCACCGGGTACCGTCATTGCCATTAGATCGGTAAGGTCCACCATCGCCTGATCCTTAATAAAGGATTCGGTCAGTGCCAGCGGTCGACCGGTCGCTACGTGGATAGCATCGGGGAAATCACCGGCCTTCATCGCCGGTCCGACTATATCTTCAACATATTTATCCAGGATCAATTCTACCTGGACATCGGGGTAAACACCGTTAAATCCTTCAATTACCGCATTCCACAGATCAATGCCGTATGCCCCCTCCACAACAGCCACTTTCACCGTTCCCGACGGTCCGGCTTCGGTCTCTTCCTCCGGTGGCGCCGGTTGATCAACCGTATCGTCCACCACAACGGTGGTATCCGGTTCGGTAGTGACACCGGTGTCGTCAGTGCTGTTGGTATTTCCGGTATTAGCCGCGCAACCGGTCAATAACACGGTCAACATGGATACCGACAATAGTCCGCTAATAACTTTTCTAAACATATGCTCTCCTCCTTTGATGTTTTTCCAATCATTATGTGCATTATCCGTTGACTGCCACATTGGACAAGTTGTCACTTATCCCGGTCTTATTCAAGTTGGTGTTGTTTAATATTCACAATCGCTTTTATTGATTCGATCGTTCAACATAAACTTTAGGACAAATATCGTGGTTTATTTATCCCGTATCCACAAACTATGCCTTAACAATCACGCAATACGTCTTGAGAACATTATAGCAGTTTCGCCATGGTGAAGATATGTTCATATTGTCATTAATTATAACTATCTTGCTTTTTTATATTGTTTTTTCCGAGGGCTTATCCGATGGGATGGCAATTTTCAATGATTCTCGCAGGTAATAACGAAAAGGTGCATTATTAATATTTTTCATTACCACCAACCTGTAAATATCGTTCACTCCAATTAACGATCGTCTGACGTGAACACCGATCACGGACCATCATCCCCAACCGGTATCCCCCCTCCGGCAGCGAATGGCTGGGAAATTTGGCGCAAAACCCGGCAAGCGCAACATTAATTTGATCCGGTTGTCCGCTCTCAATATCGGGACGATACCGGCTGCGCACCGTTGCTGTAAAAATCCTGTCGCTGGCATCGGATTGTAGTAACAATGTCTTTTCATAGCATGCATTATCACTGCCGGCGACAAAAGAATAGCCCTCAAGAAAATATCCGGTCTCCATTGTTTTTCGACGCTCCGCCACCAAACCGTCTCGCCATTTAGACAACCCACCGGCATATTCCACCCCAAAGACCAGACAGCCATCTTCGCGACCGCTTGCCACTTCACCCCGATCGATCGCAACTACCGACCACGGCATGGATCGCTCATTCACCTCGTAACCGCTTGCCGGCATAAAATCCGCTGTCAGGGTATCAGCAATCAGATATTTATGATAAAACGGATCATAATTATACATTTGCGGGTGTCGCTCATAAAGTCGGTCCCGTTCCCGCTCAAAACGCCGCTGTTTCTCCTCCGATAGGACATCGATGCCACGACTAAGCGACTCATGGTGGAAAAGTACGATGTCGTTTCGGACCACATTAACATAACCGGCCCGCAATAATGAAAAGCAAAAATCGACATCATTTAATGCCACCGCCAGTCCTTCGTCAAAACCGCCGATCGCCGCAAAGAGTTCCGCCCGCACCATCAGGCAGGCACCGGTAACCGCCACCACATTGTGCACACCCCGATTTTGACCGAAATAATACTCCTCATGATCGGAGCAATACTGCAATTTATGGGCCGGTCCCTTTCGCAGATTGGTTATTCCGACATGCTGGATGATCGCTGTATCGGGATAGAGCAGTTTGACACCGGCGGCACCGACCCATGGATTTGCCGCCTGATCGGCCAGCTTACAAAGCCAGTTATTTTGCCCCACCGTGACATCATCATTTAGAAAATGAAGCAGATCGGTGTCGGGCAAAACCGCCTTCGCCCCAATGTTACACATCGCCGAAAAGTTAAACTCCATCGGTCTGTAAAGGTAGATCGACCGAAATGAAGGTCGGCTGCCGCACTTTACCTGCTCACTCCATTCCTGATCAACCTGCCCGCTACCTTCCTGATGAAGCTGCTCCAGGTATTCTTCGATCGACCTTCGATTTTCTTCATTGCTGCCATTATCGACAATAATAAAGTAGTAATGACAATTTTTCTTTTCGGGGGCGATGGTGGTTTTACCGATAAACGATCCAATACACTGTTTTAGCAAATCGGGATGATCCTTGGACGGTATTATTACGGCAATCTGATGTTGATCGCAATGACGTGGCTGGTCACCGGCGGTCCTGCAATAGTCGGCGCCATACCACACCACCGGCCGCCCGGCACCGTGATATAATACCTCCGGGATATGTCCCACCGGCACCGGCCGCTCATTGCCATTGAAAACGCCTGTTCCGCCCGGTGTTACCGTTATCGGCCGATCAGCGACACCGCTTTGACCGGTTATCCGGTTTTGGAGTACCGACCATCCCGGCTCAAATCCTCCCCCCGCTTTTGCCAGACGCCGACACAACTCATATAGGTTACGCCCCGGCTCTACGGTAATCGCCCCCTCCTCCTTCATCGCCTTCAGTACCTTTACCCCTTTTTCACGCCTGACCGCAAAGATACTGCCCAAATAAAACCGATCCAAAAAGGTATCGGGTGACCAGTCGGGTTTAAACCACGGATCGATCCGTTCGAAATTCCGGTCGGCTCCCCCCATCCGGTCTTCATCGCCATAGACCAATGAGACCGCCGGATGGTTGTGCATAAATTCGGGGATCAGTCGTTCCGCCAATGGGGCTATCTGCCCGTCATCCGCATAAAAAGTAATAATATCGGCCGTCTGATCGCCCCACTGCTGCCATATATTTTGCCCGCACAACGAAAAAGGGATAGGTGCCATCACCAACCCCTGCCGTGTACCGTCACCGCTTTCATCATTTGTATTTTTTGAAATCGTTATTGCCGCCTCTTTTTTCGTAATCCACTCATGGAAACTTTGCTTTTCCTGCTGCAGAGCGATCCGATACTTTTGCTGCCAATGCCTGATCAATATCTGCTTTAATCCGGCCTTCACCGTTCCGATAAGCCCCACTGTATTGCCCCCTAAAATATTTTCCTGACTGCACCAGCCATTACTGTCGCCATCTCTTCCGATAAAAGCGCCACCTCAAGTTCCACCAAAAGCCGGTCGTTCGCCGTCCGTTCCAACCGATCTATCGTCAGCGAAATATTAGGATCGGCGGTTGCAAAAATATAGTACCCTTCGCCCACCGACCGACCGTTAACGCCGATCAACCGCTTTGTCGGCTGTAATTTTGACCCATTCCACAAAATCTGCTTTATTTTTACCGCACAGGCACTATCGGCTGGATCTAATCTAAGCGCTTTCACATTACCATCTACCGTGATCGCTACCCGCACATTGGAATCGGTGAGATAGGCTTCCGGCACCAATAGCGATTCGGCTTCACTAAAGCCACTTCCGCGGTCAAAATATACCTGCACCCGTCGTCCCGGGCTCCGATCCATCAATGACTTTATCATTGTCCGCGGGTCGATCTGCCTGGTACCGATCGCCATCCTTATTTCCCCCGCCGATAAGCGCTTACCACTGACCTGCTTTTGAAACCGCCGCTCATTGTCCCGATATTCCTCGGCCATTTCTGCCGTAATACCTATCCCGGCAAAGATCTTATCTACATCCAGGCAGTTCCGACTGTCGTCTTCCAGCAGATAGCAATAAACCGCGCGAAAAGCAATCGCGGTCGGTGCCAGCTCCTTTTCCATGATCCATTCATAGTCGATCAGGGTCCACGACTCCTGGTCATCATCGGCGATCATAATATTTGAAAAGATAAAATCATAGTTAGTCCATCCTGTTTGGGTCCCAGTCGGTGTCCCTCCCGGCACAAAGCTTACATATTCCCAAAAACGATCAAACAATCGTCCGAACCGCTCATGATCACCACTTTCCAGGCAACGATCCAACTGTTCCGCAAGGGTGGTTCCCTTAACATACTCAAAGGTCATCCCCAGACCATCGGCGCTCTTCTTGCACCGATTGATCTTAAGACCACTGCCGTCATACCGTTCACATAACCGCTGATAGGTTGCCTCCATCCGCAGAACATGCCCGGCACCTTCCGGGAATAACGGAGCTTTTATCACCGTCGGTGCTATCCCGCCGGTAATGACCGTCTTGATGGCCACCTCCGGTGCGCGGTCATTGGAGTAGCGCACATAGTCTGCCGCTGGCCGCTTACCGGTAACCACGATATAAGAATTGGCAAACTCTGAAAAACGACCGTCTTCAATGATACCGTCAAAAACCCTTTTTTCATTAAATAGTACCAGGCGATCTCGATCAAAATTTCTGATATTATCGGTCAACTCTCCCTTAGCTGGCAAACGTTCATCGGAGTATAGGGTGGTCATAAACTTATAGTCGGGGTAGGGATAATAAAAGGTATACTCGTCAATCCCGCCCGCGCGTAACAGTCGCTCTAAACCGTTGCGGGTAAAGGTCCGGGCACTGCCACCATCGGGGTAACCTTCTATCCCGCTAAAGAAGGTGCCTAAATGATCCTCACTGCACCCCGCCCAATATTTTAAACCAAATTTATTTTCAATGGCGATGATCAGATGACCGTCCGCCTTAAGATGCCCCCTCATGATCCGCAGCATCTCCTCGTAGGGCCGGTCACCGTCCATATAAAGACAGCTATACTCAAATACGCCGATCAGCAAAATGTAATCAAAGTCGGTCGGCAGATCGGGTTCAATGTCCTTGAAATTCCCCACATGAAGGATAATATTATCCCGGTCGGCATGACGATGAGCATTGATCTGGCTGCGAATATCCGACAGATCTACTCCGACCACCTCGCCGGCTTTAGCCGACAACACACCCGTGATCGCACCACACCCAGCACCAATCTCCAACACTTTGTCACTTTTAGTGATGGGCAGCCATTCCACCGTATTGTGACGCAGCCCGGACAAATGATAAAACACCGGCCAACTCCCCCG
>JAITWD010000122.1 GCA_031285465.1 Lachnospiraceae bacterium | reverse complement strand
TCTGTTCCCGCAGTGCCTCCACCGGTAGCGATCGAACGTCCTGATCGTCCAAGTATATCGCCCCGGTTCCCACCTCATAAAACCGTGGCAAAAGATGGACTAAGGTCGATTTTCCAGCTCCGGTTCCTCCAATTATCCCGATTGTTTCCCCCCTCTTAACCGAAAAACTGATTCCACTCAATGCATCGCCCGCCGCCACAGAATAGCGAAAATAAACCTGACGGAATTCTATATAGGGCGTCACCTCATTTGATTGCACCGGGTCGCCAACCGCGATCGATCCGATCTTGTCACCACCCGACACCGGCAATGCCAGTACGGTTGCAATCCTCCCACCTGATGCAAACCCCCGTGCCACAATGATCACCAGGTTGGCAAGCTTTACCAGTTCCACTAATATCTGCGACATGTAATTGACCAGTGCAATGACCGCCCCTTGTGTGATAATCCCCGACGAAACCCGTAATGCACCGGTATAGATCAACACGATCATCCCAAGATTGACCGTCAAAAAGGTCAATGGATTAAGTAACCCGGTAATCCTACCGGTCAGGAGTTGAAAGCGAAGCAACCGATCACTGTCCTCCGAAAAATGTCTCTGCTCCGCCTTCTCACGGCGAAAGGCTCTGATCACTCTCACGCCAGTCAGATTTTCCCTTGTCCGGAGCATCAACCGATCAAGTCCGGTCTGGATCGCCCGAAACAACTTTATCCCGACCACTACGATCACCGACACCATCACCGATAATATGGGAATCAAAACCACAAAAACCATTGCCGACGGCCGATCTACCGTAAAAGCCATCACCATTGCACCGAAAACAATGAAGGGTGAACGTAAAAAAAGGCGCAGTACCATATTGACACCCGACTGCACCTGATTGACATCACCGGTGATCCTTGTGATCAAGGTGGCGGTCCCCACCTGGTCGGCCTGCGCAAAACCCAGTCTCTGGATATGCGCAAACAGCTCCTTTCGTACTCCCGTACCAAAGCCCACCGCCGCCTTTGCCGCAAAATACTGCGCAGTTATTGAGCAGATCAGACCAACCAGATCTAAGGCCACCAGCCACAAGCACCGACTGACAACATAGGCCTTATCGCCCTTTTCAATACCCACATCCACGATCGAAGCCACCACCAGTGGAACAATCAACTCAAAAGAGGCCTCTAGTAATTTAAACAGCGGCCCCAAGATGCTCTCTTTCTTATAATCGTTTAGAAAAATCAGTAATTTCTTCAAAATCCTGCTCCATAAATCAATGATGTATAATCCAGTCATTCATTATCGTCACCAGCCGGTCAAGTGCAATCGGTTTTGAGACATGATCGTTCATACCCGCCTCTTTAGCCTTCAAAATATCCTCAGCAAAGGCATTGGCGGTCAATGCGATGATCGGTAGTGCCAATGCATCGGCTCGTTTCAGCGAACGGATCTTCATCGTTGCTTCATAGCCATTCATGAGTGGCATTTGAATATCCATAAATATGATATCATAGTAAAACTCGGTCGAGCGCACCACCTTTTCTACTGCTTCCAGGCCATTCTCCGCCGTTTCGACCGTTACACCCACCGTCGCCAGGAGGTCGGAGGAAATCTCCATATTCAACTCATTATCCTCAACCATCAGTACCCGTTTACCGGTGAAATCGGTGACAAACTCCTGACCTTGCCGCTGCTGTACTGCCGTTTCATCCTGCCGCTTTAATGGTAATGTTACGATAAATCGAGTTCCCTCACCGATTGTACTCTCAACTTCAATCGTTCCCTTCATCATGCGGACCAGATTATGAACGATCGCCATTCCTAAACCGGTTCCTTCAATTTTACTGGTTCGCGAATCATCCACACGGCTAAAAGGCTCATATATCTCCTGCAAAAACTCCGCCGTCATGCCAACGCCGTTATCCTCGATAACAAATACATAATTACCCAACCGACCACCAACCTCGGTTTCTTCAACTTCGATTCCTTCAGCTTCGGTTCCTTCGACTTCATGCACGGTAAAGCGGATCCGCCCCCCCTGCGGTGTGTACTTCACTGCATTGGATAATAGATTAGCCATAATCTGCCGGATCCTGGAAGCATCCCCGATCACTGCCGGGTGAACCACCCCCTTAGTCTCAACCGTAAAGGTGTGTTCCCGTGATAGTGCCAGATTCTCAACGATTACCCGAACATTTTGGATCAGCTCGCTCAAATCAAGCTCTTCCTCGAACAAGGTTATCCGACCACTTTCAATTCGACTCATATCCAGTACTTCGTTTACCAGATTAAGCAGGTGATCACTGGAAACATCGATCTTACTCAGGCAATCCTTAAGTCGCTCGCTATCGGTCATATTTTTACGGGCAATCCCTGCCATCCCAATGATCGCGTTTAATGGGGTCCTGATATCATGTGACATTCGTGACAAGAAATCGCTCTTGGCATTATTAGCTGAATTAGCCGCCTCCATTGCCTCCTGAACGATCTGTAAATTGTTGATCTCAACCTTCTTCTGCTCGGTAATGTCATTGATAGCCATTACCACTTCTGTAACCACTCCGGCCGTCTCCGAAACCTCAACGATCGTAACCCGTTCCCATTTCTCTTTACCTTTCGGTGTCTTTCGCTGATACTCCACCTCAACCACCGGCGTGGCGGATGAGATCAAACCTTTAATATTTTCAATGGCTAATTGAGCGGTAATATCGTTGCGGATTTCTGGCACTACCCGCATCCCAAAAAAGATCATATTTGCCCGGCTATATATCCCTGACTCCGGTAGCTTCCGCTCCAGGGCACGCTCATCCTTCATCACCTCATAGGTATCCTGCTCCAAATTGACCAAAAGCATCGTAGAATATTGTTTACCAAGACTTTGGATAATATTCCCTCGTTCCTGACTCTCCCTCTTACGGCGATCAATATCCTGGAAAGTGACAATTATCCGCCGTCGCCCACCGCCCGATTCCTCTGCAAGGCCATCTCGCTGCGACCCTTCCCGCTGCTTTACGGCCGGCGCCAGCACAGTAAAAAGGCACTCCATCCAAATATAACTACCATTCAAATAGCGCAATCGGATCTCCTCGCGAAGGGGCTTGGCATTCTCTTCTTTATCGTTTGATACCCGATCACTCGATATTCGCCAGTCGGTAATCGAATTGTCCGCCACCTTGCCATATGCAAGAGAATAACAAAGAAAATCCGATGGATGAATAATTCCCAAAAATTCTTCCTTCTCTATATAACCTGACGATAGTCCAAACAATGCCGCCGCACTTCCTGCCACATAAATCTTGGTGCTATCCTCGACATTTTCCACTACAAGCCCCGGACTCATAGATAGCATCCATTCCATCCGCTCATTTTGAAATCGAAGCTCATTTTTTTGCTCCTGCTGTTCTTCCATCAAGATAGACAAAACAATCAGCCCTATCGATACCAATGACACCAGTAAAATAATATCTCCGAAGTCACTATGCCGGGCAATGATAAACCAAAAAGCAAAAAGAACCATGAGGGCAATTGCCCCCACGGTTCGTATCGTTTTATTTTTAAATAACTCTCTAATTTTATTTTTAGACACCTTATCATTCCTGTCTTCAAAATATCTCTGCCGCCGGCAATCCCGGTCATGCAGGTTAGTCCGTATTAACCTTGGCTAAGGTATCCCCGGATTTCCTGGATCATCTTCAAAACATCTGCCGACAACACATTGACCGCCAAAACCGATCGACCAATCTCCTGTCCACTCTCCATCGTTTTATGAACACTTTCCTGCGCTTCTTCCGCTACCTTTAGCAATGAAACAACATATTCATTCAGCGATCCTGCC
>JAITWD010000093.1 GCA_031285465.1 Lachnospiraceae bacterium | reverse complement strand
TATTGATTTTAACCCTTATTTTACCATATTTGTAATCATTTACAACATATTTTGATAATTTTTTCCTTATTCTTCCATTTTTTAATGCTTAATTGTCTGCACAATTCACCTTGTTTTCTCGCAACCAGTCTTATGCTCAAAATATGCCGCGCCATAAACACTTTGCCGTCCTGTGACAAGACAATTAGTGCGCAAATCGTTTTCACAAAATTCACTGCATATTGCACAATTTATCAAGCTTCATATTATATGATGATAGTTTATTGGACTAAAGCCAAAAATATCCGACAGGTCTTCTTATCCCTGTTGGACATTTTTTCTAACTTACTCAAACTTCGCACATAAATTTTAGCTATGCACCTTGAAAATTCAATACCTGCCAGTTATTCAGTTGTCAATGTTCAGTAGATTATACCGCTTGCAATTTCGATTTTAGCAATACCGGTATTGCATCCATAAATTTGTCTGCCAGTTCATCTATTTTTTCATCAGATATATCTATCTGGTCGGCAAGCAGCGTTCTGAACATTTGTATCTTAATTTAATGGGTTCCAACTACAAATTGCATATTTTTATTATATACAAGCTTAATTGTATGATTTACCCCTCATGATTGACAAGGCTTTTTGTACAAATGACGGTTTTTCTGTACACTTGACGGCAAATGCACACAATACTGTGCACCCGCCTAATCAGCGCAAAAAATTAAATCTCGAGCCAATCGGGCTCGAGATCAATTTGTTCACTATTTGTGTTCTACCATTCTATCCCTATTCTTTATTGTATCGCACAACTAAGTTCAATCTTGTCCTGCTCTAAATAAACCGCCTTCACGATCCGATAGTGCACTCCCTCTTCAAAATTGATCACATCGTCACGATCATAGTGGAAAGAATGACTTTCACCTGCCGGAATAATGATCCCAACACTGTACCATACCACCGACAGGGGGATCTCCTCCCACTCATCTCCATTTAACCGCTCTATCCGATAGTCCTCACCCGCCATAATTTCCTTGTCACTATTATTTAAAATAACCACATCGAACCCTCCGTCGTCAGCCTGGGTCAAATTCATTTCCAGTTGATTCAGGTTATCATCACCTTCATCCGTATTCAAGCTGCCACCCGCTTCATCAACGGCTTCTTGATCATCATTTTCTTCAATAGCGTCTTGATCATCGCTTGACTCAATTGAACCGGTTGTAGCACTGCCACCGTCTGAAATAACCTCCCCTTCATTCTGAACATCCAGCGATGTATCCCTGGCTTCATCCGGTAAATTATCACCGGCTGTACAACTACATAAAAAACAGCTTGAAATGACCATCAGTACCCCAAGCAAATTACCTTTTCTTTTCCTGTGTGCTCCTGTTCTATCCTGTCTTATTTTATGCGCCATGCTTTTTCCTCCTCAGTTTTATTCTGTTTTATTTTTTCTATCCTTACACTTCCAAACCTACCGATAAAGCGGCACAAACAATCGGTGAGATTGCACCGGAAGAATGAATCTATGACGGAAAATACCGCCGATAAACATCAAAAAAATCCTTCGTCGTCACATCCTCATTATGAATAAATACCACCTGCTCCCATAACAGATCATTTAAATGCTTGGTCAGGGTCGCGACAAAAGCATTATATTCCTGCCCAAACACCTCGCCCCGCCGTTCTTCCACGATCTTGATCTTATTGGCATCGGTCTCCTCACGATTAAAGGTATTGATACATTTGATAATATGATACCCATAACTGGTTTCCACAATCTCACTGATCTCGTCGGTCTCCAGCATAAATGCCGCATTCTCAAATGCCTCCTCCATCTCACCCTTGCCAAAAGAATAGAGGGTCTGCTCATCCTCGTTATACAACATACTCAGCTTCTCGAAGTCCTCACCCTGCGCCAACTGATCGCGGATATCCAGTGCCCTTTGATAGGCATCCTGTCTGCTTGCTTCGGTATACTCCACCTTTTCACCGCTGCCGTTGAGCGCATAGGTTTTGATCAAAATATGCTGAACCGTAATCGTCCTCGCCTCATCGTCACTTATCTCCGGATTGATATCCTTAATAATATACTGATAAACCTTATCGGCAAGCGCATACTCCGCATACAGCGTCGTGATGGTATCCTCGGTCACATTCATCACCGACCGCTCGGTCTCATTAAGCGAAGCAAAGTAGCTGTCGGCGGCCTGTGCCACCTGCGCCTTCTCCTCTTCTTCCAAGGTAATATCATACTTCTCGCCTAACAAATTCATAGTCTTGATCTGCGCAATTTGCGCCAACACCATCTCCTTCACATTATTCTCAAGCGTCACCCCGTCAAAATCCACCGACCAAATCTGCTCGCCATAGACACTTTCATACTGATTTTGAACATTGGTCAAATAAACCCGCACCTCCGGCAAGGTACAGGACATCTCCTCAATCCGGAAAATCTCATCTCCTGAAAACCCGGTGGTTAACACCACCGTCATATCGGCCTCCTCCTTACTGCCACAACCAACCATCCCGATAGTTGCGATCACCACACCGATCATCGCTAAAACCGCCCTCAAAGGACCATATTTTCTTAAACATCCGTCACCCACGCCATGATCGTTCTTTCCATCATTATCACCTTTAATGCCACAAATTTTCCTAATATAAAACATCAACATATCTCTTCTTATCTCCAATTTCAAATTAATCACGTTATGGGGGTATCTGACTGCTCTAAGCGCATCGCCCTAAGCACACTCCGCGCCACACTGATCCCATTCGCCGAGGCCTGCTGTAACCCCCTTGTCACCCCCGCCCCATCACCAATTGCATAAATCCCACCGATACTGGTCGCAAAATCCTGAACCACCACCACCTTATTGGAATAAAACTTCACCTCAACCCCATAAAGCAAGGTCTCATCACCGGCAATCCCCGGCGTGATCTTATCAAGCGCCATGATCATCTCCTCAATATCCACCATGATCCGGTGGGGGAAAACCAGTGAAAGATCACCCGGCACCGCATCCTTAAGGGTCGGCACCAGATTATTCCGGCAAAGCCGCTCCTCATTGGTTCGCCGTCCCCGTCGGAAATCGCCAAAGGTCTGCACCAGGATCCGCCCGCCACACAGCATGTTGGACAACTGGGCGATCTGCTTACCATACTCGATCGGGGTTTTAAAGGGCTTGGTAAAATTCTTACTCACTAAAATGGCAAAATTAGTATTATCGGTCTTATACTCCTCCCCTTTATAGGCATGACCATTAACCACCGCCAGTCCGCCTTCGTAGTATTCGGTGGACACCTCACCCGACGGATTGGTGCAAAAGGTACGTACCTTATCATCAAAGGTCGGCGTATGGTAAATCAGCTTGGCTTCATACAGATGCTCATTTAAAAACTGCATGATCTCATTGCGCACCTCCACCCGCACCCCGATATCGACCGTGCCCGGCGTGGTTTCAATGCCGATCTCATCACATTTATCCTTAAACCAGTCGGCACCCTCACGGCCGACTGCACACACCACCTCATGACTATAATAGTGCTCGCCCCGGTCGGTGACCACCCCAGTCACCTGTCCGTCCTGCACCAATATCTGCTCCGCCATCGTATTAAATACAATCGCGACCCCGGCATCCAGCAGATGCTGCTCCAGCTGCGCATATATCTTATAGCCTTCCTCGGTGCCAAGATGCCTGATCGGACACTCCACTAATTTAAGGTTGGCATTGATGGCTCGTTTACGGATATCCCGGATCTCTTCCTCTTTACCAATACCATAGACCGCCCGATCGGCGCCAAATTTCAAATAAACCTCGTCCGACTCATGAATCAGGTCAACCGTTTGTTCATAGCCCAATATCGCCGGCAGATTCCCACCCACATCGGGTGACAGCGATAATTTACCATCGGAAAAGGCACCCGCACCGGCAAAGCCAGTCGTAATGGCACAGGGTTTACAGCCAAGGCACTGTTTAGCCGTCCGTTTCGGACAGCGACGCGCCTCAATAGAACGCCCCTTTTCAATCATCAGCACCTTCATTTCCCGCTGAAAACGCTCGAAAAATTCCGCTCGGTGCTCCATCAACTCATAAGCACAAAAAATCCCCCCTGGACCTGCCCCAATAATGATGACATCATATTCCATTTTATTCTCCTATGCATTTCGCAAGTTCTACTTGCGAAACTGCCTGAATCAAAAAGTGAAAAATCTTTGATTGCTCACATTAATATCCATGACTCTCCAATACCTACAAACTTTATACCACTTCACTGCACAAATAAAATAGCGGTTACCTGTTTAATTATATTATGATTTGTGGCTTAAGGCAAGAAAGGAAATAGACGGTAACGCTACGGCCCTCGGTCATCTTTGGTTAAATGTGCTAAATAATAATGGTTTAATTTATAAAATTTTACTAAAATGGCCATTGTCTTATCGGGTGAAGCGTGTTATAATGAAAACCGTCAAATAGAAATGAAAAAAGTCCGATGATGTCGAACGTGTGAAGGAGTTAGAGAAATGCATGCAGATATTATTAAAGAAGTACTTTTGCTGGTTGTAATAATGGGAGCTTTTTTTACCGCTGCTTTGAAGAAATGGCTTCCTGATTAATAATTTCTTGATTAATACCTTTTATTTAATAACTTTATAATTAATTATGAGACGTCAATAAAACGCTGAATAGTACTCAGCGTTTTATTTTTATTTTCTTTAAACCTTCCGAACATGCCACCAACGGTGGCACAAACAATGCATGAAATTGCGCAAGACGAGACTTAGCAACTGTTAGGGCCGGTTCTTACGGACCTTACTGTTTCTTCTCGTCTTACACACTTCCCACCACCTTTTTGCGCATCGCCAAGAGGATCCGCTTTTCCATCCGACTGACCTGCACCTGTGAAATGCCCATCCGCCCTGCCACCTCGGTCTGGGTCTTATCTTGAAAATACCGCAG
>JAITWD010000092.1 GCA_031285465.1 Lachnospiraceae bacterium | reverse complement strand
GACATGACCCATCCGACCGACAAAGTTACGGTTGGTGGTGGATACACAGCGCTCGCCCTCTGCCAGTATCCCCATGTAACCGCCTAAGCAGGGACCACAGGTCGGTGTGCTGACGATGGCACCGGCCTCGATGAAGATTTTGAGCAGTCCGGCTTCCATCGCCTCCAGATAGATCTTCTGGGTAGCAGGGATCACGATACAACGCATTCCTTTGGCGACATGACGATCCTTAAGGATATCGGCGGCGATACGCAGGTCATCGAAACGGCCGTTGGTACAGGAACCGATCACCACCTGGTCGATCGCTATTTCATCGGTGATCTCATCGATGGTTTTAGTGTTTTCCGGAAGGTGGGGAAAGGCTACCGTCGGTCTAAGTGCACCCAGGTCAATGATATACTCTTCATCATATACCGCGTCGTCATCGGCAGCATAAACGGTGTATGGCTTGGCGGAATGCTCCTTTATATAGTTAAGCGCCCGCTCATCCACAGGGAAAATGCCATTTTTACCCCCCGCCTCGATCGCCATGTTGGCAATGGTAAAACGATCATCCATCGATAGTCCGGCAATCCCGTCACCGACAAATTCCATCGATTTATAGAGGGCACCATCCACCCCGATCATGCCGATAATATGCAGGATCACATCTTTGCCACTGACCCACGGGGACAACTTGCCGGTCAGATTGAATTTGATGGCACCGGGCACCTTAAACCATGCCTTGCCGGTCGCCATCCCCGCCGCCATATCGGTACTGCCCACACCGGTGGAAAAGGCCCCCAGGGCGCCGTAGGTACAGGTATGGGAATCGGCGCCGATGATCACATCCCCGGCAACGGTCAGTCCTTTTTCCGGCAGCAAGGCGTGCTCAATCCCCATTTCACCCACCTCAAAGTAGTTGGTGATCTGGTGGCGACTGGCAAATTCACGGACACACTTACAGTGCTCCGCCGACTTAATGTCTTTATTGGGAACGAAATGGTCGGGTACCAGCGCAATCTTATCCTTGTCAAAAACGCCGGTCACCTTCATTTTTTCCATTTCCTTGATCGCCACCGGACTGGTAATATCATTGCCCAATACCAGATCAAGGTCCGCCTCGATCAGCTGTCCCGCCTCCACCGAAGCCAATCCGGCATGGGCGGCTAAAATTTTCTGTGTCATGGTCATTCCCATTCTTTTTCCCTCCTGCTTACATTAAATACTTTATTTGTTTTTTAGGGAAACACTGATCTTGCCAGTATTTCCTCGGATTACCTGTACTGCTTATGTTTTTTGCACCGCATACGATGAGGGTAAAATACCCTTTGGTTTTCATTTTCTAAGGAAACACTGCTTTAGTCAGCGCTTCCCTAATATAATAACACACATCGGTGATAAGTAAAAATGCCAAATTATTATATTTTATATAACCTATGGTTATGTCAAACTACTGTGGCTATTATCTGATGACCGCTTATCCTTTGAGATCAATCGCTTTCACCGTCGAAAAAAAGCTTCTTACAGGAACAATTGATGCCCTTTGTCCACTCATGTTGCTTTGTGTTGATTTAAGACAAAAAGCATAAGGGTAACCATTACTTTAACCAATGTTGTATGATGATTTTAGAACCTGCGCGGGACAAAAAACACAATAAATGAAAGTGAGGATTTAACATGACAAATGGTTATCAATCAATTGAATTTAGCGGATGTACCCCCATTCCAGTGATTGGAGAAAATGGACATTGGTATGTCGGCGACGAAGATACCGGGGTGATCGCACGGGGCGACTGTGGCGAAATCGGACCGGTCGGTCCTCAGGGACCGCAAGGTGAAATCGGACCGGTTGGTCTTCAGGGACTTCAAGGCGTCACTGGCGAAAAGGGCGACAAGGGCGATCCCGGCGCAATGGGACTTCAGGGCATCCAAGGGGTTGCCGGTCCCAAGGGCGACAAGGGTGATACTGGGGCAATGGGACCGCAGGGCATCCAGGGTATTGTCGGTCCAATGGGCCCACCAGGACCGCAGATCACTACCGCGACCAACAGCGATCGGTTAGGAGGTCAACCGGCATCCTATTATGCGCCAAAGGCAGTCTATTCCACCAATGAAGTGGCCACCGGCGGAACCTGGATAAATGGTAAGCCGATTTATCGCCGGGTATTTAAGGGTACTACCAGTTATGTAAATGGTGGCGCTGTAGCACTGGGCAATATAGCTAACATGGATGAAGTTATATCTATGGACGGATGTATCCTCAGTGCAATTGCGAGTAATGTTCACACGATCAACTGCACTCCGCAAGTAGTGGTTGGAATATCCAAAACGAGCAAAAACGTTAATGTCGGCGTAACCGATGCAGTCTACTTTTTGGGTCGTCCGGTCACCGTCATCATTGAGTACACTAAATTATAATGGTACTTTCGGTTAACTTCAACTAAACAAAACGGTAGCCCAGGCAATATCGGGCTACCGTTTTACATTGATTTATATTCATTATCTTCCGCCAGATTTCAACTTTCTATAAAACACATTCGCTGAAGCTTTTACTTGTTCTTTCACCACAATAGCCGCTGATCACATGCTTGTATTTATCGTAATCGTCCGCAAAGTAAATACTTTCCACTACTGCCACCTCGACTAAATTAACGATCATTTTATCCCCATATGCAAACAATTCTTCGATAAAATCAAAAATTTTCTTTAGTTCATCAGCGTCGTTTGATTTTAATCGGTTCATAATATAAGGCACAAATTCACTTTCGTATAATATATAGGGTAGGTCAATATAGTAATCGACATCATTGTCATATATTGCTTTCATTTCTGGAAATCGATCGGTTAGTAAATTATTTGCATTCGGATATTCAAAGCTCATCTTTATGCCTCCTTCTTTTTTCATTCTACACCTCTCCTATAAGATTAACAATAGTTACCTACTTTA
>JAITWD010000037.1 GCA_031285465.1 Lachnospiraceae bacterium | reverse complement strand
ACTTCCTGTTACGCACCCTTGACTGTCAGACTCTGCTGGAAAAAACCGGAGTGATCAACAATTTCCAGAATTTTAACGGAATGAAGCCGCTTAACATAATAAAAACAACCTATGCCATCTTCTTTGGAATGGTCTATAATTTTCTACCCTTTATGGTGCTGCCGCTCTATAACAGCCTGGTCAAAATCGATGAAAATGTAGTAAATGCGGCGCGCGATCTGGGTGCCAATCCGATCCAGGTCTTTAAAAAGATCATCGCTCCGCTCACCATCCCGGGCATGATCAGCGGGATTACGATGGTCTTCATTCCGGCACTTACTACCTTCGTGATCAGTAACCTTTTGGGGGGCAGTAAGATCCTGCTGATCGGTAATGTGATCGAACAGGAATTTACCCAGGCCAACAACTGGCATCTGGGCAGCGGTTTATCCATTGTGCTGATGTTATTTATCATTGTTAATATGGTGCTTTCCGCCATCTTTGACAAGGACGGGGAGGGTAGCTTCTTATGAATATATCAGTGGATAGGACAACCGATCGATCAGTAAATCAGCCCGCCGGTCAGCAAATGAGTCGGTCAACACCGCACATGGAAAAGGTAATGAAACCGTCAAAGAAACCGTCCCTACTCCCCCATCTGAATAACGGTCTGCAACGGCTATATATTGGTCTGATCTTCGTTTTTTTATATGCACCGATCGTCACATTGGTGGTGCTCTCCTTTAATGACAGCAAGACCCGGGCAAAGTGGGGCGGTTTTACCTTCCGCTGGTATGGATCATTATTTCAAAATGATGATATCATTAACGCCCTGCTTAACACCCTGTCGATCGCGCTGATCTCGGCACTGACCGCTACGGTGATCGGAACGGTGGCCTGTCTGGCGATCATGCGGATGAAGAGGATCGGGCGGACGGTGGTGATGGGGATCACCAATATCCCGATGCTAAATGCCGATATTGTCACCGGTATTTCGATGATGTTGCTTTTTATCAGTCTGGGGCTGCGCTTTGGCTACGGAACCATTTTACTCTCACATATTACCTTTAATATTCCCTATGTGATCTTAAGCGTGATGCCTAAAATGAAGCAGCTTAACCCCAGTACCTACGAAGCGGCACGCGATCTGGGGGCGGGACCGGTGTATGGATTCTTCAAGGTGGTGCTGCCCGATATTTTACCGGGTGTCCTCTCCGGCTTCTTACTGGCCTTTACCATGTCACTGGATGATTTTATCATTACCCATTTTACCAAGGGATCGGGCGTGGATACCCTCTCCACGAAAATTTATGCGGAGGTGCGTAAAGGGATCAAGCCGGAAATGTACGCCCTCTCGACCATTATTTTTATCGCGGTACTGCTTCTATTGATCCTGGTAAATCGGACCCCCGATGCCAGCCATCGGTCACGACCGACAAAGAACGACCGTAAAAAGGGACGTAATATAGCTACGATTTGAGATTTTGAAATAATGCAGATTGGGAAATACTCAATAGTTACAAAATGATCATAATCCGAAAGGCGGACAATGCAAATGAGACTGAGAAAAAAAGGGATAGCGCTACTGGCAGCGATGGCGGTGGCAACAACATTGATAGGTGGCTGTGGCAGTTCATCGGGTGAGAACGGTGAAGTGGTGGTGTATAATTGGGGCGAATATATTGACCCCGATGTGATATCTATGTTCGAAGAAGAAACGGGGATCCGGGTTATTTATGATGAGTATGAAACCAACGAGATCATGTATCCCAAGATCGAAGCCGGTGCCTCCAACTATGATGTGGTGTGCCCTTCCGACTATATGATCCAGAAGATGATCGATAATGATCTGCTACAACCGCTTAATTTTGATAATATCCCCAATGCCAAGGCAAACATCGGCGCGCAGTATTGGGAGATGTCAAAACAGTTTGATCCGGAGGTATCCTACTCGGTCCCCTATTGCTGGGGAACGGTCGGGATCCTTTATAATAAGACGATGGTCAGTGAGCCGGTCGATTCATGGTCGGTATTGTGGGACGAGCAATATCAGGATAATATCCTGATGCAGGATTCGGTGCGGGATGCCTTTATGGTAGCGCTTAAGCTCAATGATTTTTCGGCTAATTCGCTGAATGAAGCGGAGCTTACGACGGCAAAGGAATCACTGATCACACAAAAACCACTGGTGCAGGCCTATGTGGTCGATCAGGTGCGTGATAAGATGATCGGCGGAGAAGCCGCGCTGGGAGTGATCTATTCGGGTGAAGCCATTTACACCCAGCGGGAAAATCCCGATCTGGAATATGTTATTCCCCGGGAAGGGACCAACGTTTGGATCGATTCCTGGGTGATCACAAAGGAAGCGGCAAATGTTTCGAACGCGGAGAAATTTATCGATTTTATGTGTCGTGAGGATATTGCCCTGATGAATTTTGAGTATATCACCTATTCGACACCCAATGAGGCGGCACGGGCGTTGATCGAGGATGAAGCGGTGCGGAATTCGCCGATCGCCTTCCCTGATCTAACTGAGTATGAGAACCTGGAGACCTTCCAGTATTTGGGTGAAGAAGGGGATGCACTTTATAATAACTTGTGGAAAGAGGTCAAAAGCGTCTAAGACGAGAAGAAACAGTAAGGTCCGGAAGAACCGGACCTTACTGTTTCTTTTTTTAATCCCAATACTGCTTACCGCGGCCGCTATACTGGATAATGGGTGGCAAAACAGGAGGTTTTACGGGCGGACCTGCCCTGTTCCCTGGATGGTGTACTTATAGGAGGTCAGCTCCTTAAGACCCATCGGTCCGCGGGCATGGAGCTTTTGGGTGCTGATGCCGATCTCGGCGCCGAAGCCAAATTCAAAACCGTCGGTATAGCGGGTTGAGGCATTGACGTATACACAGGCGGAGTCGACTTCATTCATAAACTGTTCGGCACTTGCCTGGTTCTTGGTGATAATGGCATCGGAGTGTTTAGTATTGTAACGATTAATGTGGTCGATGGCATCGGTAGTCGATGACACGGTCTTGACCGACAAAATATAATCAAGATATTCGGTAGCATAATCCGCTTCGGTAGCAGGGATAATCTCGGGAAACCG
>JAITWD010000008.1 GCA_031285465.1 Lachnospiraceae bacterium | reverse complement strand
AGGCTGATCGGCTTCCGGTAATAACAACATCATCCCGTTTTGGTAAAAGAGGAGTTCAAAGGCATGGAGGTAGCCGGTGCTGGGCACCATAAAGCCGTAGTAATAGTCGTTGTATCCATCTAAGCAATAGATATTCACCGATGATCCGCGGCGATAGCGGAACAATTTTTCCTTCTCCTCCATCTGGTTACGGCGGAACAGTTCCATCGCTTCGGCGATCGGGTAGGATTGTTTAGCGATGGTCAGGTTACGCTCAACGAGGGCGCGCATCTCGGCTTTTATCGCCGTCACCTTTTCGTCGGTCAGCGCCAGTTCACTACCGACAGCACAATAATAGCCATGGCCGATGGTGAAGGAAACCTTGACCTTTTCTGCCGACTGATGGCCGTAGAGGTTGTGAATGGCGGTCATCAGTAGCATGATGGCCGAACGGACGTAGGTTTTGTGGCCGATACGGTCACTCCTGGTGATAAATGCCAGTTCGCAATCGGTCGTTAAGGTTTTGTGAAGTTCTCTGATCTTACCGTTGATGGTGACTAAAACGATCAGATGGTCGTAACGAGGCTGATATTCGTTAACGATCTGCTCAAGGGGGATGCCCTCGTTGTACAGCTTTACTTCGCCGTTAATGGTTACCTTGATCATAGGCTACTCCTTTATATGGTTGATACTATTAATGATCAATTATTTTTTAGTTTTGATGCAATTATCGGTTATCACATGTTTATACCCAGGCTTATCGCAGGTTTCCTGCGATACTATATGCAACGACTAAGAGATTGTCGTTGCACGCAAAATAAAATACGGTTGAAAGAATCCAAGCTACATGGCTCCTTTACTTTTATCTCAACCTTTTATACCTAAATAACCTGAAATACTTCTTGAGTAACCGTTTCCAATAGCTTCATCTCCGGCAACTCCCGGCGGAAGAATTCCCGCATATTGGGGACGAAGATTTTTTCCAGTCCCAGGTGGCCGGCATCAATGAGTGGCAATCCCTGCGCCATGCAGTCGAGTCCGTCGTGGTGATCGATATCACCAGTGATCAGGAGGTTGGCGGGCGATGAGACTGCCGCTTGCAGGACCGATCGACCGGAACCGGGGGATATGGCGGCCCATTCCACCGTTTGGTCCTGGTCGCCATAGATGCGGACGGTCGGCAGGTCAAAGCGTTCTTTGACCAACTGGGCACACTCGCGGAGGGTCATCCGCTGGGGAAGCCGGCCGATCCGACCGATCCCTTCTTGGGTCTCCGGGTGGGCGGCGGGCTTTAGTACGCGGCGTTCCTGTAGGTCGAGCATCATCGCGGCGGCATCGGCCATTTCCACCGTATCATAGTTGGTATGGAGGGCATAATAGCAGATGTCATTGCGGATCAGGGTATAGACGCGGCGACCGATAAAATCATCGGTCACGATCCGTTTCATTGGTCTGAAAATGAGGGGGTGGTGGGTTAGGAGCAGGTCGGCCTGTTTTAAAAGTGCATCGTCCACCACGGCATCGGTCGGGTCAACAGCAAGGTAAATGCGTTTGATCTCCTTATCGGGACGACCGGCAAGGAGGCCTACGTTATCGTAGGTCTCGGCGAGAGCCGGTGGGAACAGTTGTTCAAGTTTTTTGATTATTTCGGTGCATTTCATTTTTAGGGGTCCTTTTTGTTTTTTACTCTTTCTTCTTTGTTTCTTGCCCCTGGAGATTTTACCACTGGGGCTTTGGAATGATCAAGGGGGTGACGCCAATATGTACCTGGAATAATCGGTCGCCTGTTCATGTGTCGGTAAGCTAAGTGCCGTTAAGTCGCCCCGAAGGATACTGGATCCGGCCGTAACCGGTGACCAGCGCCTTCCGTGGCGCGGGTCGCCTTGTGCGGACGTCGTGTCCGCACATTACTATTGCGTTGGAGGGGCGGCTAAACGGCACTAAGCTTACCGACAAAATCACTGGCGACCGATTTTCCAGGTGCATATTGGCGGCTTGAGGGAAGCTCCTGCGCCGGATTTGGTGCACAAAGTGCTGAATAGTCACCAGTGTTTTAGGAGTTGGGTTAGTTCGGCCAGCTCATTTTGGAGTTGGGTCGATCTAAGTGCCCGGTCGGTAACCGGGAGCACACCGGACGGTGATAAGATAGTGCCGTCGGGGGGGGTAAGCTTTTCTATCAGTTGCGCTTTGAGATTTTTTTCACGGAGCAGGTAATGGTGCAGAACCGGGTGACGCTGGGATAATAATAAGGGACCCCAGCGATATTCGGTTGCGGTTAGGTTGGTTTTATCGGGTGAAAGGATAACCTTCATTAGGGGGTAGAACTTGTCCTCTTCCCAGACGATGTCTTCCGCCACGATGTGATAGCCGGATGCGTAGATAAAGTGGCGGAATTCGGTCAGCTTGGACTGGGGTTGCAGGATGAGTTCCTGAACGGCCATGGTCTTGTCGATATCAGCGGTGAGGATGGTCTCCATAAGTGGTCCACCCATGCCGGCTAATATGACCGTTTCGACCTCACCGGAACGTAACGCTGCCATTCCATTGGAGAGGCGTGTTTCTATGTAGGCCGACAGGTGCCGCTCTTTTATATGGTCGGTCGCCCGGGCTAACGGTCCGGCATTGATGTCCATCGCGATCACGTGGGGGGAAATGCCCTGTTCAATGAGGTGGATCGACACAAAGCCATGATCACAGCCCACGTCACCGACACGATGCCCCGGTGTGACCATACGGGCGATCGCCTGCAGGCGTTTGGACAAAGTGACCGGCTTATTGCTTTGTGGGTTAACGAGCGTTTTTCGGTTGTTCATTCAGTTGCGACAGTCCTTTGATTTAGTCAAGATATTGCGTTAGCATTAATCGGGGCGATCCCTTGATCTTAGTCAAGATAATCCTTTGATCCTGATCGGGATAATCATTTGTTTCTAATCAAGATAATCCTTTAACTTGCGGCTACGGCTGGGGTGGCGCAATTTTCTGAGTGCCTTGGCTTCGATCTGACGGATCCGCTCTCTGGTCACCTTGAATTCTTTGCCAACCTCTTCGAGGGTACGGGCACGGCCATCATCCAGACCAAAGCGCAGGCGCAGAACCTTTTGTTCTCTTTCGGTCAGGGTACCTAACACCTCGACCAGTTGTTCCTTGAGGAGGGTGAAGGCGGCGGCATCGGCAGGAACGGGAACATTATCATCCTGGATAAAATCGCCAAGATGGGAATCTTCTTCTTCGCCGATGGGGGTTTCCAGCGAAACCGGCTCCTGGGATATTTTGAGGATTTCACGGACCCGCTCGACCGGCATACCCATGTCTTCGGCTATTTCTTCGGGGGTGGGTTCACGACCCAGCTCCTGTAGTAACTGACGGCTGACCCGGATAAGCTTGTTGATGGTTTCGACCATATGCACCGGGATCCGGATGGTACGCGCCTGGTCGGCGATGGCACGGGTAATGGCCTGACGGATCCACCAGGTGGCATAGGTGGAGAATTTGTAGCCTTTGCGGTAATCGAACTTTTCCACCGCTTTGATCAGACCAAGGTTACCCTCCTGGATCAGATCGAGAAAGAGCATCCCACGACCAACATATCGCTTGGCGATGCTGACCACCAGACGCAGGTTGGCTTCGGCCAGACGTTTCTTGGACTCTTCATCACCGGTCTCCATCTTCCTTGCCAGCTCAATTTCATCTTCCGCACTAAGTAACGGCACCTTACCGATTTCCTTCAGATACATCCGGACCGGATCTTCGATACTGATACCGTCGGGTACCGAGAGGTCGATACTCTCCACATCCACCTCATCTTCCTCGGTCAGAATGATCTCTTCATCCTCAATGTCATCTTCCTCGGTTATGCGGAGCACATCCACACCGTTTTGGTCCAGTGCCTCCATTATTTTCTCGAATTGGTCCTCTTCTAATGCCATATCAGCAAAATAATCCAGTACTTCCTGATATTCTACGACATTCTTCTTCTTTTTGGCATTGGCGAGAAGATTTTTGAGCTTCTCGTCAAATTTTGCCTGTGTAACTTCATCCATCTGGTTTCCATCCTTCCTTGCTATAAGTTAGTACGTAGTATTTTTGCGGATATCCTCATTATATCCTCAGTCGAGCGAAATATGCGTTTTGGCAAGCTCCTCCAAGGCTTTTTTTCCGGCGATCACTTGGGCGAGCGCATTGACATCACTCCCGAGTCGCGCGGAAAAATATTCATAGCTATTTTTTTTGACCGTTATCAGAATATCATGGATGGCCTTTTCCCGCTCTGGCCTGGTGGACAGCTCCGGTAAGCGCGTATTAAAAACCGCCGCCACCTGCCGTTGTTCCTCCTCGTCGGCAAAGATACTGATCAATGCCGCCGGATTAAAGGTGCCGGTCTCCAGACCGGCAAACATCCGCTCAGCCACCTTGCAATAGAGTTCTTCGGTAAAATCCGCCGCCGTTAAGGTGCCCTTAAGCTGGGGGTAGATGGCCGGCTCTTCGGCGATCCAGGTCAATAACAGCCGCTGGCTCTTGCGGATATTATCGGCGGGAGTGGTGCGGGTGGCGACCCCTGACCGGGGACGTTCAACCGGGCGTGCCAGACCGGTTTGTGTCGCATAGGAAAGCACCAGCTTACGCAGATTATCAAACCCAATGTGGTAACGTTCGGCAACCGCCTCAAGGTAGTTGTCCCGTTCGACCTCCTCTTGGAAGGTGCATAATTTACGGGCAATTTCCCGGTGAAACTTGGTTTTGCCCTCGGGATCGCCGGTATCGTATTCCTGTTCGGCGATCCGAAGTTCAAAGAAAAAGCTGTTCTCCGCCTGCT
>JAITWD010000309.1 GCA_031285465.1 Lachnospiraceae bacterium | reverse complement strand
TACATGCACAAAGCAGGTGACGCTATTATCTAAAGTATTTAATGTCTCATTACCGGCGTTATCTACATCGGTATTACCTTCATTAGTACTAACTTCATCAATATTATCCTGATCGCCATCTATTTCTTCATTACCTTTAGTCCCGGTTCTATTACCACTATCTTCAACCGTTTCCACTACATTCGCAAGGGTATTATCCTCCTCATCGGATACCGCCGGATCGTCCGATGGAGCGGTTATCGGCAAAAGCTCAATGTCTGATGGCCGCCTCTCGCACCCGTTAAGAAATATCACCATCGTCAAAATGGTGACCAGAAAAATTATCGTTCGCTTCATATAATTATATCTCTCTTTCCGTTGATGCCGAAAAGAAGATACCCCAAATACCGCCCTTATATTGTAAAATAAATAAGGGGCTTTGACAAGGGAAAAAACAAGTTTATTACATTAATATTTCTTAATTATTTCTTATTTATTTCATGGTAAAATTATTCCGGTCACTTGAACTTAAATACCACTACCCCCACGATCATGATCCCCATCCCGATTGCCTTCCGCCACTCCCATGGTTGCTTTTCCACACCAAACCACCCCAACAGCTCAATCGCATAGGCCACAAGCAACTGGGATACCACGATAAACATTACCGCCCGTGCCGGTCCCAGCTGCTCCATCCCCCGGATAACCGTAAAGGTAATGAAAGCTCCGATCACCCCGCCAAACAGCATATACTTCGGTTGCACCGACAAAAGACTTCCCAAAGAGGTCCGCTCGGTCATAAGCCACGCCCCCACGCATACGATCAGGGCTGTAAATTGAACAAAGGCCGCCGTTATCCAAATCCCCGAGGCTTTGGTCACCTGTGTATTAAAAACCCCTTGGACACTCATCAATGCCCCTGATAAAATTGCAATAAAAAAACCGATCATCGGTTCCACCTCCAAAAACATTTCTTCTTGAAAGTATTCCCTGATGACCGGCTTTCCATTCGTCCTTTATTCTTAGCAACCATTAAGCACCAAGTGCTTAATGGTTTTACTCCTCCTCATTCCCGGTTTCCAAAGCCTCCTGTCGCAGCGCATCCTCATCCAGATATTCTACCTGCTCTACTTCGGTCTCTTCGATGATCAATTCTTCGGTAAACGGTTCCCCGACGATCTGGGTCATAATCTGCTCCGACAACTCCTTAAGCTCACTATTGGCATTGGCACCATCCCATATCCGGGCAAAAGCCGCCTCCAACTGGACCCAGAAATTACTGGTCTCGATCATCTTCGGCAGGGGGATCGAACGGGCATATTCCTCAGTAAACCGATTCAGATTATCATATTCAAAGTTAATCCCCGTAGCGGCGGCAACTTTGCCACTGCGGGCATAAAGATCGCCCGCCTGCTGTCTTGTCAGATAAAGCGCAAACCGGTTTGCCACCTCCTGGTGCTCCGAATAGCCATTGATCACCACACAACTGGTCATTGATAAGCTACGGGTAGGGGTATGCTCATCAATATCGGGCGTGCGGATAATTCCATATTCGTAATTAAAGCTTCCCTCCGCTGTCGCCTGCTCCAGGGTGGCGACTACATCGGTAGTAGCCACGGTAAACACCAGTTTTCCCGCCATAAACTCGGCAATGACATCACTGTATCGCACCTCGTTGGTATCGATGGCAAAGAACTGACTGAGATTCTGATACATCTTCATGCTGTTAATGGCTTCGGGATTATAGATATCCACATTGCTGGTGTCATCACCCGCTTCACCGCCCACTACCATCGTATTTCCCACAAAAAAGTAATTATAAAAAATATCACTTACATCCCATTTAAAAACCGCCTCAACCTGTTCCGGAGCATCATAATTATCGGCAACACTTTTCATATCGGCAAGGGTCCTTGGTAATAGCTGATTTATTCGCTCTTCCACCACCGCCGGATCAAGGATCGCCGGATCATTTTGTGTCTCGTCTGCTTCACCACCTTCACCGGTTGAATCCTCGCCCGCTTCGTCCCCGGTCGTGGGCCCACCTTCGGCCAGCTCTTCCTGCGCCGCTAACGCCGCCGCCTCATCCAGTTCGGCCTGTATCTGCGCTTCCGCCATCTGTCGCAGATAGGTTTTATTATAGAGCAGTGCACTGGTTTCAAAATAAAACGGATAGCCTAAAACCTTATCATGATAGGTGACCGCATTTAACCCCACTGCCGGATAGGCGGTCAGCCCCTCCGCCAGTGTTATTTCCGTTGCCAAACCGGACAAATAGGCCTTTTCCAATGAATCATGTCCAATAATATATAGGTCCGGTTCTTCACCCGCCACCGAAGCCCGATTGATCGCCTCGAGGTATTCCAGTCCGGGAACCAGCACCGGAAGTATCCGGTAGTGTTGATTACCCTCCTCTTCATTGAAAGCAACCGCCGCACTACTGATATAGTCGGCCAATACCTCGTCCGAGTACCATACCAAAATGGTTTCTTTGGAAAAACCGCCCAGATTTTGGATCATCGCCGACTGATCGGCAACCGGACTCTGGATCAGTGCCAGCACTATGATATATATCATCGCTAAAAGGATTACCGCCACAGCGGTTAATCGTTTTTTCATCTTCATTATGACTCCTTAGCCGTCAAACATTGTTCTAATATCTCCACCATTTCATCAATATGGTGCTCTTCAATGATCAGCGGAGGGATTAACCGGATCACATTGGCTCCGGCATTGATCAAAACCAGTCCTTTTTCTAATGCCGCCAAAATGATGTCACCCACCGGCCCTTTGCAGACCAGGCCCTGCAGTAAGCCAAAGCCTCTTCGGGCAATAACATAATCGTGCTTCACCAAGCGATCCAGTCCGGCTTCAAGGTAGGGGGTTACCCTGTTCACATGATCCAGGATCCGATCGGCCTCAAATAACTCCAGCACCTTGTTTATCGCCGCTGTCGCCAGGGGATTGCCGCCATAGGTACTGCCGTGGTCACCGGCCTTGAGCGAACAGGCCGCCGTCTGTTCGGTCATTAAGAAGGCGCCGACCGGAACGCCACCGCCAAGGGCTTTGGCAATGGTCATAATATCGGGGCGGACGCCAAACCGCTGCCAGGCAAACATGGTCCCGGTGCGTCCCATTCCGCATTGGATCTCGTCGAGGATCAGAAGGATGTCCCGTTCGTCACACAACCGGCGGAGGGCTTTAAGGAATTGCTCTTCGGCGGGATAAATACCACCTTCTCCCTGAACGGTCTCCAAAAGGATCGCACAGGTTTTATCGGTGATCAGGTCACGGACACTCTCAATATCATTAAACCGGGCAAATTTGATATGGCCGATCATCGGTTCGAAGGCTTCACGATAGTTAGGATTGCCGGTGACCGATAATGCGCCCATCGTCCGACCGTGGAAGGAATGTTCCATCGCAATGATCTCATGGTCGGTGGTGCCGTCCTTTTCGTAAGCATATTTTCGTGCCGCCTTGATCGCACCTTCGACCGCCTCCGCACCGCTATTGGTAAAGAAGACCCGCTCCATGCCGGACAGACTGGTCAGTGCCGCCGCCGCTTCAATGGCCGGAGTATTGTAATAATAATTAGAGGTATGGGTTATTTTATCAATCTGGGTTTTGAGGGCGTCGTCAAAGGAAGCATAGTGGTATCCCAGGGCGAATACCCCGATACCGGACACGAAGTCAAGGTATCGCTTTCCGGTCAGATCATAGAGGTGTACACCCTGACCGCGCTCCCAGACGATGGGGTAACGGTTGTAGGTATGAAGCAGATTTTGTTCAGCGTTATTGATCAGTTCAGTCATCATAGTGAAAATGATCCTTTCGTAGGTGGTCATGTACGGTAACTATTACTGCGTGGATAGGTGGTTATTGGCTAAAGGTTATTACTTATTGTTCATATATCATTACCGATCGGTAGCAGTGTCATCATCCCGGAGGATAGCGGTCCCGATTCCCTTGTCGGTGAAAATCTCAAGCAATAGGCAATGGGGGGTCCGGCCATCAAGGATATGGACCCGGTTCACGCCACCACGAATGGCGGAGGTACAATTATTGAGTTTGGGGAGCATTCCGCCGCCGATAAAGCCATCGCCGATCAGTCGGTCGGCTTCGGTCGCGCTCAGACGGGAAATAAAGGAATTTTTATCATTAATGTCTTTATAAAGACCTTCGATATCGGTGAGGAAAACCAGCTTGTCCGCCTGTACTTCCTTGGCGATGGCGCAGGCGGCATCATCAGCATTGATATTATAGGTGTTAAATTGTTCGTCACAGCCCAGCGGGGAAATGATGGGCAGGAAGTCGCGATCGAGCAGGTCAAATAGGAGCTTGGGGTTCACACGGGTGATTTCGCCGACAAAGCCGATGTCCTGTCCACCCGGATATTTTTTCTCAACGGTAAGCATACCACTGTCTTTACCACTGATGCCGACCGCATTGACGCCGAGTTCCTGCATCATGGCGACGAGGTTTTTATTGACCTTGCCCAGCACCATTTCGGCGATCTCGACCGTTTCGGCATCGGTTACACGCAGGCCCCCGACAAATTCGCTTTCTTTGCCCATGCGGCCGGACCAGTGGCTGATCTCTTTGCCGCCGCCATGGACGATGATGGGTTTGAAGCCCACCAGTTTAAGGAGGGCAACGTCTTTGATGACGTTTCTTTTTTGTTGTTCGTCACTCATTGCGCTGCCACCGTATTTGACCACGATGACTTTACGGTTGAATCGCTGGATATAGGGAAGGGCTTCGATCAGGACTTCGGCTTTGTTTAGTAGTTGTTCTTTTTGCAGATCGGTCATGTTATTCATGGGAGGGGCTCCTGTCTTTGGGGATGTTGTTATATGTTCGGTGGAATGGTGATTGTGTATGGATTTGGATTTGGATTTACTTTATCATAAATTCACCGGGTGTCAAGGGTGAATTGTTTAGGTTGTCGAGGTCAATCTGTGCATAGGGGTATCGACCGCCAGCTCATATGTCCGTAAGCTAAGTACCGCTAAGTAGCCCTACCCGGTTTGCGGGGACGGTCGTGAACGCCGGCAAGCGCCGTCCGTGGCGCGTGCCGGCTTGTGCGAACATCGTGTCCGCACATCACTAGTGTTTTGGTAGGGCTACTAAGTGGTAAAGTGATAAAGAACATCACTAAGCTTACTACCAAAATCGTCCGGCGGTCGAACCCCTATGCGCAGATTGACTTAGGCAGGTTAGTTATGGACGGCTTGACCGCTTGATGGTGGCTATTGATGGCTATTAATTGTTAATGGCTATTAATTGTTAATGGCTATTAATTGTTAATGGCTA
>JAITWD010000287.1 GCA_031285465.1 Lachnospiraceae bacterium | reverse complement strand
ACGGCAAAGATTATTTTTCAAAGTCGTTTCGGTCAATATTTTAAAGAGGCACTTAATTCGTCCCATGCGTTTGCTTTCTTGGAAAAGCCGATCGCCAAGACCCCGGTCAAGCAACAGGTCAAGGATTTTCTGGCAATAAATCAGCCGGCAAGGGATGACCGGATGGAGTTTACCAGTGTCAGCTGTGAAATGGAAGGGCGAAGCTTTAAGAAGATAAACCTGACCTTTTCCCTTAGGAAGATTGAGTATTTTGAGTATATGAAGACCATCAAAAAGGTGCGGATCGTTACCGACAACGGTAATTTTACCTTTAGTGATACCATGCGGGCACTGGAAGAACGGATGAAGCCCTATGGGTTTGAGATGAGCAGTCGGGGGATATTGGTTAATTTGGACAAGATTGTAGAAATAAAAGGGAGTAGTATTGTGCTGGAATCGGGGGCAGAGCTACCGCTATCACAGAAGCGGATCGTAGATTTTCGTGAACGGATGGGGGGACATATCCAGAGTTCGTTTTGATGAGGGGGGAACCGCTCAATAGAATAGTCAAAGGAGGAAAAGGAGTATCCGCGGGTGAGCTATCGCCGGACGGCGCCGAGACGGGTGGCCGATGTGCGGTGGCGGTAGGAAAACGAGAAGAAAAAGTAAGGCTCGAAAATATAGAATGTATATGGAGTTAAATAAGTAGTCGGCGTTCGTTCATGTGGCTTGGACCTGAAAGGTGAAGGTCGGACATATGAACGGACGCCGATTATTTTTTCTACTTATTTTTAATATCTAATGTGTTGGCGGAAAATCCTCGCGTCGATACTCTGATCGATTCAAACAACCGGAGTTACTCTTGATGTCCCACAATTATAAAACATACTAGTGGTATCGGCAAAAGTAGTATTCCATTTATAACGGTTAACATATATGGTAGTTAGTTCATAACAATTATAAAAGGCGGACGACATATCGGTCATATTGTATGTATCAATTGATGTTAGATCCAGTGTTTTCAACTTGAAACAATCGCCAAACATATCCTTCATACTCACGGCATTCGTAGTATTGATATTGTTCATGTTCACAGTGGTCAAATTGTAACAACTAAGAAACATTCTGGCAAGGGTGCCGTTTGGGGCAACGGTAAAATTACTGATATCAGCCGAGATTAAGTTGGAACAACCTTCGAAAAATGATGCCAAATATGAGACCTTAGAGGTATCGAAGTTGCTCAGATCGATCGACAGTAAACTACGACAATCGGCAAACATCATATTCATCAAAACTGCATTCGATGTATCGAAGCTGCTTACATCTAAACCGGTCAAACTGTAACAACCGTAAAACATATCATTAAGGTAGATACAATTGGATGTGTCAAAATTACCAAGATCAAGTGAGACTAAACTCTCACATGCCGCGAACATACCGCCCATATCGATTACATTGGAGGTATTGATGCCGGCTAGGTCGAGATCGGTAAGGTTTTTACAGAAGCCGAACATATATAACATGATTGAAACGTTTGAAGTATCAAGTCCGCTTAAATCCACCGAGGTCAGGCTTGTGCACTGATAAAATAATTCATGGCAAGAAGTGCTGACCACGCCATCTTTGATCACTACCGAGGTCAATGTATCACGTTTGTTATAGAAAGGTCCGTTATCAAGATCGAACGTAACCCCATTTAGGATCGTATTATAGATTGTGCCGTTTACATCATAGGAACCGTATACGATGACATCATTAGCAGCTCCCTTGTATTGGGTCAGCTGGATCGTTTGTTCCGTGCTGTCGAGGGTGTAGTCCCATTTTGCCAATTCGGTGGCCGGAGCAACCTCGCTATTTTTCTGATCGCCGCACAGTGAGCAGATATCACTCACATAATTGTGTCCCGGTGCATCGCTATAAACCGTTCCGGTTGCGCCACATTCGGAACACACCACCTTAGCGACCGCTTCGGTTATACAGTCGCCCTCTTGAACAATCCGACTGACCTGCCACGTGTGAAAAAGACCGCAGGCACTTCGGGTGCGTGCCGGTTGGATATCCTTTATGTCGGTAACGGAAACCGCCCCCAGCCCGTCGATATAAATTTTCTCATCCGCGTTTGTTTCCGATGGCATCTCGCTGGCACTGACCGGAATACCGATCCATAAAAGTGACAGACACACAATGATAACCCACCTGCTTAAAAATTTGCATAACCCTTTGTACATTAATTTCTCCTCCTTTTGAGTTTCATGGGGACACCCCATTTTTATGTGAATAGTAACGACTTATTCTATACCCACACAAAATAATTGTCAACCAAATATAACAATTGTCCTGTTGTAAGACAATTGCTCAATCTATATCTAACAAAACTTTAATGAATTATTTTTTTTCACCATGTCCCATGATGAAGATTACAAATGTTTTTGTGTGGTTTATTAATACCAATTAAAATGAGGAAATGATAAAATTTAATAAAAACCAAAGCGAAAGGAAGTTGAACCGATGGATATTAAAACTTTACAGGAGCTGGTTATAAAAGCGCAGGCCGGTGATGCGGAGGCTTTGGACCGTCTTTGTCTTGACGGGCTGGGTGTGGTCACCCGGATAGTCCATGAAAATATCACCGATAAAGAGGTGGCGCAATCGCTGATCGGGGATATTTTCCAAATCGTCCGGGCGCAGATCGGTACCTTACGTCAGCCGGGAGCCTATTATCGTTGGCTTAATATTATTGCAGGGCGGGAGTGTGAGCGGGTGCGTGCCCAATTGACCGCCGCTATTCATCGGTCGGAGGTCGCACCGACAGTAGTGCAGCCGCCGGTTAGATCATCCATCGGGCAACCGCTATTCAATAAAAAGAAGATGATAATGCCCCTGATTATTGCGCTGTCGTCCCTGCTGGCGGTCGCGGCAGTATTTATTATTGTTAGCGGGGTGAGAAGCGGAAGTACCGTTACCCGTGGCGAATGGATAGAGATGCTGTGTGAGGCAAAACTTGGGGAGGAGGTCTTCGCGGAGGCGCTTTTAACCGAGAACGAATATATCTTCACCGATGTGCCGGTTACCGATCCACATTATAAAGCGATCCAGTTAGCGGCGGGATATGGCTGGTTGGAAAAGGAGCTGGAAACCGGACTCTTTGAACCGGCGACACCGGCGACGCGCGGTTTTGTCGCCCAAACGGCGGTACATACACAAGGGTATCTCTATATCGACAGTGAGGAAACCTTTTCCGACATCGAAGAACTGGATGAAACCGATCAATATCTTCTTACTATGGCGGTAAAAGCCGGAATTATCGAGGCGGACCGTAGTGACCGGATTTTCCCTCATCAGGAGGCGACCCGTAAGTATGCTGACTTTGCCGCCGACTTTATCCGCAAGCAGGATTTGATCATGGAGCGGCCGGATGACTTTGAAAATGTGGCGGTATTAGCGGATGCAGTCATTGATCTAAGTGCAGAATTTCAGAATGGCGAGATTGTTGAGGATATGGAAAACCAGTTTAGCTTTTCCGAAGCGGTAGCAGAGCGCATCGAAGAAGGTAGTATTTTCTTTGTCAGTCCGACGGGGGAAATATGGGATGGAGTCGCCTTTAAAGTGACCTATATTGCACCTTCGATTTCGGTGGGCGTCAATGTAGGAACCGTGACGCCGACGATCGAGGAGGTTTTTAAGGAGCTGGACGTCTGGATATCGGCAAGCTCCGATGATGCTAGTAGTGTCGATGATGAAGGGGGAAACACAGAAAATGCAGACAATCCAGAAAATACAATTAATCCAGAAAATGTAGAAAATACCGGTTCGGAAGACAATGTCAGCTATGTCGGCAACACTGATGATTCCGTAAATAAACCAAATGCGATGGTGGAATCGGCAATTGTTCCGGTCAATCTGGGTTATATGGATAGCAATGACCGTGTAGGTCATCCAATGGCGCTGATGACCCATCCAAGCAGTGGCCGGTCGATGGCGGAAAACAGCCCGCTGGCGGCGGTTGCCTTGGCGCAATCCCTATCACGCTCCAATGAAAGTACGGAACCCAATGGGGTGATGGATGAGATGGACAATTATGTAGATGCCGCCGTAAGTAACGCCGGGAATGAAGCGGGGGTACGATTCGGTGAGAATCATGCGTTGGTGCGTTTGCTGGATGGATGGACCTATGAATTCAGGATGGGATTTATAAACCCGTCATCGGATGAGGAAGAAAAAACGTTCCAGATTTATTATGATTTTAAAGCAACGGTGGAGTTTGACCTTAGTTTCGAGACACCGGACGATGGGATTGATATTGTAGACGATGATGTGCTTGACATTTCTTCGGAGGAGGAAGAAGGGGAGAGTACAATCGGTGGCAAAGTTGGCGGAAAAGTCGGCGGCATAGTCGGTGAAGTAGTCGGTGGAATAGCCAGTGGCGGATTAGGCGGCACAGCTGGTCGCATAATCGGTGGCGATGCCGGTCGAAAAGTCGGTGGTTTTATCGATAAGCTTGTGGGGATGCTTGATGCCGGTGCATCGGTGTCAATACCGGTGACCATCAATTTTAAAGGAGATGCCGATGTTTTAACCAGGGTTAGGGTGGAGAGTTTTATGGTTATTTCCAAAGATGTGATCATCACTCCAACCTTAAATGTCACACGGATGAACGGCGGGGATAGACCAGAACTTGACGGTGAGGTAGAAGGCTCGATCAGCATTGGTCTTAATCAGGAACTTGCATTTTGTGGCATTGAATTGTTCAGTAATAATATTAGTTATGTGGTGACCGCCAAGACCGAAGCGACCAATTATGAAACCGGTACCTGTGCCAATATGAGTATCGAAACTAATATTGAACCGAGCATGGAATTTTTTGGCGGCATAACCGATAGTACTGAATCGCTATTAAGGGGTGCCTACCATGCGGCGATGGCGCAGGAATCAGAGCTGGTGCTGGATGTAATGGCTTTGCAGGATGCGCTTGATGCAACGGCGGACGCCCTGGAAATTACCGGTGGCATAAAAATACCGATCAATAAGACCGAACGGCACTGGGAGAGCGATCCTGGTACCCAGGTGCTCTTTTCGGAGGGCGGATA
>JAITWD010000327.1 GCA_031285465.1 Lachnospiraceae bacterium | reverse complement strand
CGCAAAAACTGCCCGAGACGGTTGAACATTCCCGAGCGCAATAAAGGGAAAAAAACATAATCCTTCATGAATGCCCCCAGGGTAATATGCCACCGTCGCCAATACTCCGAGATACTACGTGAAAGAAACGGTGTCCGGAAATTTTCCGGCATATTTATGCCAAAGGTCTCGCCTATACCCAGCACAATGTCCATACAACCGGAAAAATCGGTATATAACTGGATAACAAAAAACATCGCTGCCAGCCAGTAAAACGCTCCCTCGTATTGACCATGGTCATTAAACACTGTATTAACCACTAACGCCGCCCGCTCAGATATGACCAGCTTCTTGAAAAATCCCCATAGCATCCGCTGAAAGCCACGGGTAATCCTCTTATAATCAAAGGAATGCGGTTGATAAAGCTCCTCTGCCATCTGGCTGTACCGCATCACCGGCCCTGAGATCATGGTCGGAAAAAACAATCCATAGAGCAAAAATTTAAAATAATTCCTGCTAACCTGACCGATCTCATAGTAAATATCAATTACATAACCAAGCATCGAAAGGGTATAAAAAGAAATCCCCAGCACTGCGACCCCGTCCGGTAATATGGATACCAGACCTTCATTAAATGAACCGTTAATCCCACCCGAAAGGTCGGAGCCGACCGGCGGTAAACCTTGAAATAACGCGACAATGCCATTGTATGTATAGATAATAAAATTTACATACTTAAGTGCAAATAAGACCCCGATCGTACCACACAGGGTCAGAACCAGGGTCAGTCGAAGTTCCCCTTTTTTTCGTTTCCGTTCCTTTTGCCATGCCAGAACCCGTCCGCCCACATAGCAGACCGTTCCCGTCCCAACCGGAAAAATCAGCAACCATACCTGGTCACCTAAAAGATAAAAAGTAACACTGGCCACCAATAATACCGGCCACTGCATTTTCTTTGGAACCAGATAATATAGCAGAAATACTATGCTATAAAAACATAAAAAATAAAAAGAGGTTATCGCCATTTTATCCTACCGCATTGACAATTATGTCAACCATCTCACCGACATTTTTCATCGATACCACCTGACCCATCGTAAATTTCATCCCAAACTGGTGCTCCAAGGCAGCGATAAGATTGATATGCTCCAGTGAATCCCAATCCTCAATGTCCGCTGCCGTCGTCCGTTCGTCCACCGTGATTGCCGGATCATCAAAAACATCCCTAAATATCTCATTTACCTCCGCCCAAATTCCTTCTCTTGTCATCGCCCATCTCCTCCGTTTGCCTGTTACTATTTAGCGCCTTAGTAGTTACGCTTTTTCTATGCTGTGATCGTCCTGCACCGTGATCATTTTATACCGTGATCGTTTTATTCTTTCGTTCATACACCGGCGGTATGATAAATTCCCATGTAGTGTTACCTTCTTGATCGCCGGTCATTTTCACAAATCCCATTTGCTGGTAAAAATCTCTCACCATGCTATTTTTCGCCGTTTTATAATAATAACCTCTGATGACGGACACCCCTTCCTCCTGGCATTTAGCTACCACTGCATCCATCATTGCATACTCCATATCGCGCTTTAGCACGCGACAGCTCATCAACCATAAACGCAGATGTAAAACTCCCTCTTCTTTATGCCCGATCACCACTGATACTACACCATTGTCACCAAATTTGTCAACCAGCTTGCCATACAAGGTAACATATCGATCGTCTGCCGCCATCCCTTCTATCTCGTTTTGGCTTAAGCGCATCGTGGTAAGATTGAATTGGTTACTTTTGTTGGTCAACTGTGCGATCCGTGCCAGATAAACCGGTTCAAACGCCTTGATGGTCGCTTTCATCTCCAATGACAACAAATAATCCTGATAGTCCTCAAACTGTGCTTCTTGTCGCTGACGGATCACATTTGCCTGATACATTTCATTGCGCTTCTGGTCGTCCTCCGACCAGCCGGTCACTTCAAAATACCCGTTTTTATCTAAAATCCGGATATATTGGTCCGGTGTCCGCTCCTTTGTCCCGCTATCCGGTGTCATCTCCGGCACCGTTGCCTCCGGTACCTGACGGCGAACGATCTCCCGCTCGGCCGGATTATCATCAACAAAGACCAATGATTCCGGCAAAACCCCCAACTCCTCCGCAATCGCTAATAGGTTAGCACTTTTTGCCTCCCAGTTGGCCTTGATCACTACAAAATCGTCCGGACGCAAACACCCGTCGGGATGATTTAAACCGGCAAGGGCGTTTTCCGGATCATTTTTGGAATTGACCGTTAAAATTATCCCCAGTTGTTTGTGATATTGTATATAACGCTGAAATTCTCCATATACCTGTCCCATCGATGTTTCCGGCCCGATTTCCAGCTGTTCCGGTCCATCATCACCGACCACACCGCCCCATAAAGTATTATCCAGATCGAGCACAAGACCTTTTTTGTTCCGCCCACACAGCGATTTAATAATATGAGCAAGATTAAAGGCAAAATCCGGTATTGCCTTAATATTCAGAGCGTATTTGTACATATGCCAATAAAAAGGATCGGCCCAATGATCTAAGCCATACGCCGCCGACAGATAATTGATATCATGAAGATGAAAATTTTCATGGGTCAGAGCATAATTAGCAAACATCATATTAAGACGATTGGTAAAATAAACCCGCCCATGGATATCACCCGCTTCGCGGTTACCCATCAACCGGAAATAGGGATATTCAAAATTATTCTGGATGATGGGGCAATGATAGGTTTCCTGCAGACGATCCCACATAACCGTGAAATGGTTATATTGCCTGGTCAGCAGCTCTTCTACCTGCTCGCCCGTATTGGCCGGCGATGGCCAGGCAGTAATATTTCGACCGCTGGTATGGATATAAATAATATCGGGAGCAAAGTCCTGCAGCTTCGGATTATCGAACATCGCTTCCTGCCAATAGTTGCCATAATCGGCTTCATAGAACGAAACCTCTACGCCTTCATTAAGCAAAAACAGTTCTAATATCCTGATAATATCGTGGGTGGTACTGCCCCCCAGAACAGCAACTTTTTTGTGCACAAGTGACATTCCCGTCATTTCTTCGCGCAGTTGTCGTAAGATTTTTTTAGATTTTTTCAAAATATGATCACTATCAAATGGGTATTCCAGTTCCTGCATGGTCGGTCTCTCTTTCTGCTCAATCGACATGAAATGATCGATCAACAATAAAAAAATAATAAATCCCGTCGATCATCCCCTCAAAAGCCCCTCCGCAAAGCTCAAATCCTCCGGAGTGGTGATTTTTATATTCTGATAGGAGCCTTCGACTAGTTTTACTTTAGTACCGGTAATGGTTTCCACCACCATTGCATCATCGGTAACCGACAGCCCCTGCTTAACTTCCTGCGCAAATAACCCTTCATAAGCCTGTCTGATCAATTGAGCGTCGAATACCTGAGGGGTCTGG
>JAITWD010000325.1 GCA_031285465.1 Lachnospiraceae bacterium | reverse complement strand
GTTATTGCTTTATGAAAAAAATATTAAAGGCGATTGGGATTTTTTGTACTACTGCGTTTATCATTTTTAACCTTGTCTGGTTCAGTAATTATCTTATGTATCGGAAATTTACCGATGGATTGCAGGAAATTATGAGCTTTTCCGCCTATGACATACTGGTAGACGGCTATGGATACCATGTAAAGTTTCCGGATTATCTGTCCTTTACCGGCAACCTTGCCGTTATAACCGAAGATAACAAATATACCTTAATTATCTGGCCCTCGCTTTTCGCGGAAACGAAATATGGGGTTATGGTGGTGACCGAATCGAATGAGTATACCGATTTCTTTGTTCAAATCATGATCGATCGTGATCTGGTCAGCGAATATGATGACGATCAAGCCCTCATCGACCAACATCGGGAAAATATCGAAGATCTGTTTCAAAAGGCTAATGCACGGTGGGGAACGGAGTTTGAATAAAAAGCTTGAAAAATCATAGATTTTTCAAGCTATTCCCCCTGTGCCATATCGCGCTCATAATCATACTCTTCAATGCCAACATCCACCCCAAACACTAGCGAAACATCTTCATGGGTAACGGCGATCACCCATTCCATACTATCGTCAAATATTTCGGCGTCCACCTCATCCCATGGTTCAAAACTGTTAATAAAAGCACTCACTTTTTCAAAGGTGGTACAAAATAGTTCGTCCGTTCTTTCATCGTAAAAATATACCGCCTCAATGCCTAACTGCAATTGAAAAAGCAGTTCGGTTTTATAAATTTTACATTGTTCTTTAAAATTGCACCAAAGTAACCGGCTAAAACCTGCCGGGGTATTACCGGACCGATACTCTTCTTTTAAAAATTTTTGTCTGAATTTATCCACGATATCACTTTTAAATGTTCCTTCTGCTAATCGCCCTCGCATGGCTTCACCTCATCCCCATCTAAGGAAATACTGATCAAATCAGTGTTTCCTTAGGTACAATTTACTACTCCTTTGGCTCAATCCGGATCTCACTCTGGCTCCCATCGGCATTGTCATGTATAATGCTGTGAAGCCAACATTTAGGTCCTTCTTCGCCGGGTGAAAAGCGGATGATTTCGTAATCGTTCTCAATATTCCCGGTAGTCTTTTGGGGCAGGAGTGTTTCAATAATAAACTCATGATAATCAACCACCGCACCGGCATGATCGATCCGCTCTAAAATATAATTATTTTGATCATTCCAAAAGGTTTGATTAAACTGCCGCTTTTTATTTTTGATTTTATCGGTGATAATAATGATGATCTGGGATACTTGCCTGCGCTCATCTTCAATATACTCAATAAGGTCATCGTATATGGTAAGGCTATCCACCTCCAGCAGCTCATCTTCCTCCAATTCAGAAAAATCAAAGTATTCCTCAACCGCAATACTCTTGATCAGCCATTCTTCCACGCCTGACATTCTATATTTGAATTCAATATCAATGTGATCGGTCTTAATCTTGTCGTTTATTGCCACCTTGATTCCTCCTTAAGTGGGTCATTGATCATCAGCATTAGGGAAATAATGATTTGATCAAGGCTTCCTCCGCTTTTGCCTGAACCACCGTCCTTGATAATTCTTTAATATCAAAATCGTCCGAATGAACCCCTTCATTTATAATCCCCGGATACTTTTTATAGAGTTTTACTGCCGCAATTGCGCCGTATTTTCTAATGAGAGCATCATCAGCATTGATCATCATAGTAACCGATGAAGCGGTCAGCTCATTCATATTGATAAGTGACAAAAGTCCCTTCTCATGCGAAGCATTGAGAATTTTTTCGTGAGGTGCACTGTGCATTTTTTCATAAGTATCATTGAGCATTTTTTCACGAGTATCATTGGACATTTTTTTATGAGGAGCATTGGACATTTTTTCTTTGACCGCATATCGATAGGCTTCATGGATACGCCTAACGGACAAACCGGAAACTATCAGCATCACCGATAGCCTCATTTGAGGATCCGAATGCTCCAAGAAGGTAAATACCCTGATAAAGTCGGTAAGGTACTCACCGTCCGCAATGTCAGCGACTATTTCCAGAGCATAATAAGCTATTTGCCGGTCATCGTCGTCCATATGTGGCACCACCTCTTTCAATAGTACCCCGGCCTCTTCACCCAACTCTGACACGATCCACAGCGCCGTTTGCCTGATCAAATTATTCTGTGAGCATAGTAATTCCCGTAAGGTCTCTATTGAAAAACCCGCAAAATACTCTTGCAGTAATTGATATGCCCTGCCTTCGTTAGTAAAGCGCTCGGGATCGTTCTTTAGTTGCTTAATAAATTTTAAAGCTACTTTTTCATTCATACTAATCCCCATGCATTTCGCAGATAAAATCTGCGAAACTGCCTAAATAAAAATTTGAAAAATCTCTTTTCGACTTTTGGTTTTATACCTCCAGCAATATTCCATCGTGGTTTCCAAAAATTGAACCTTTATATGACTTATCCGATATGATTACATCCATTATTTCTTGTTTTGATCTTATTTTGAATTGATTAAATCTAATACACTACTCATTATAAAACCTCCTAGTACTCCATCCGGCGGGCAACAATATCTCCCTTCAGCCTTATGACCAGCGAAAAAGCAATCGGCGGGAATTGCCTGCCATCGCAGACACATGCTTAATCGTGCCTAAAATGTGCAGACAATTCCCGCCGCATTTTCTCATCGGGTGAGTATCCACAACACTACTATTTCCCGCCCTCTTCCTTCTCGGGCGGAAAACACTTCATTGAAAGACCGATCAATATAACGATCAAACTAATGATCACAAAGATACTGACCATCCCAATCCCCATATACTTAAGCGAATCAACAAAAGCTGCTACTTCCATCTCATAATCTCCTTTCCTTTACCTGCCCACAGACAGTTTAACACCATGCCTATTCCTATGCTTCTTATGAAAAAATCCTTATGCAAGCACTCTTACGCGCAATCCTTATGCAAGCACTCTTACGCAAAAAACGACAATATCAATCCACCAGCAATAACCGAGGCGATCTGCCCCGACACATTGGCCCCGGCCGCATGCATGATCAGAATATTGGTGCTATCCTC
>JAITWD010000196.1 GCA_031285465.1 Lachnospiraceae bacterium | reverse complement strand
GATAAATGATGGATCTAATATCGGAACAATTTTTAATCGAACAGCTACTTTTATTAGTACGACTGCCGGTGGCAGCTCTTTGTGGTGCCATGATAGGTTATGAACGCGAGAATAACCGTAAACTTGCCGGCATACGTACCCATTCAATTGTCGCCATTGCTGCCACCCTGATCACCATCATTTCCAAATATGGTTTTAATGATATCATTGGTGACTATGTTTCCTTTGATCCGTCCCGCATCGCTTCCGGCATCGTCACTGCCATTGGTTTTCTGGGTGCCGGTGTTATTTTTACACGTAAGGTAAGTGTCAGCGGACTGACCACTTCCGCCGGTTTATGGGCTACAGTTGGCATTGGCATGGCTATTGGTGCCGGTATGTACCTGCCGGGCATCGTCTGTACCGGTCTGATCTTACTATTACAATTTATATTTCAGCGCAGCTCGCATATCTTAAAATCTCCGACGGTGGAGAAGCTCGTCTTACAGGTCGATGAAGAGGTCGATGTGATGAAGGTTGCCGAGCGGGCTTTTACCCCCTATCATGTGAAGATAATCAGCGTAACCGTACATCGTATCCGTGACCACCGCCTTGAGGTAAAACTCTTTGTCACCTTTCCTGAATCGGGCAGTGTTAAGCAAATATTTACTATAATGAAGGACATTCCCGAAATCATTTCGATCGACCTGTCACTTGATTAAAGTTTTTATTTAGGCAGTTTCGCCGATTCCATCTGCGAAATGCACGGGATTATGGAAGCGCTGATTAAATCCGTGTTTCCTTAGAAGTTTTAAATCGGGCGGAACGATCCGACCATGACCGCTATGATTTTTACCATGCCAGTCATGAGTGAACAATTCCGCCCGATCCTAAGTTTCGTCAGGTGATTCTTTTCTATCTGGTTGTTTTTCATTTGAAGCCTTTTTATCCTGCTTATATGCATCCGGTCGTTTGGCATCGGATCGCTTTTCATCGGATTGCTTTGTATCAGGCTGCTTCGCACTTGATCGCCTTGCTTCGGACTGCTTTGTATTTTGCTCGCTGACCTTTTCTATTGGTGGCAGGTGCCATGAATCATCATCGGGCGGTGTTCCATCAACGCAGATCATACTACTGCCAAACGGATAACAACGGCGTTGTTCTCGATAATCCATAAACTTTCTCCCAGGATTGTATTTAATACATAATATGACTCATTTCGATAAGTTGTGCGTAACTGTGACTATGAAGCATACGGTGCAAAGCAATCCATGGTGTCTTCTACTTATGATCCTTCATAACCCCCCGGTTCTTGACCAGATAGTCCACTAAAGAGACCACCGTCAACAAAAGCGCGATCCAACTGACCACGGTCGTCACTACCGTGAGGGCTTCAATATTGGCGATCATTAAGCATACCATCGCCATTTGAAAGGTGGTCTTAAATTTGCCCCAATAGCTGGCGGCAATAACCACCCCATTATCGGCGGCCACCAGCCGGAAACCACTGATAATAAATTCACGGGCAATAATGATAATAACCATCCACGACCCGATCCGACCCAGTTCGATCAGACAGATCAGTGCCGAACAGACCAGTAGCTTATCGGCTAACGGATCCATAAACTTACCGAAGTTGGTCACCAGATTATATTTTCTGGCGATCATTCCATCTAACAGATCGGTTAAACTGGCGATAATAAAAATCCCCAGGGCAATATAGTCGTGATACAGCGCAAGCCCGGTCGGCGGCTTCACGCCTAACCCGGCAGCAATCTCACTAAAAAACAAGAAGACCACAAAAAATGGGATCATCATCATTCGCAAAATGGTTAATTTATTCGGCAGATTCATCACATAACTCTCCTATCAGATCATATCCACTAATATTGGTAACTCGTACCTTAACAAAATCTCCACTCATCAATGTTCGGGTCGTATCAAAAAACAGATAGCCATCCACATTGGGGGTATCACGGTAGGTCCGTGCCACATATGCATCCTCACCGGATACGCTACCTTCCACCATCACCATCAGCTCCCTCCCGATCATGGTTTGACTTGATCGGTCGATGGTTCGCTGCTGTTGCCGCATGAGTTCCGACCGTCTTGCCCGCTTAACCTTTTCCCGGATCTGTCCGGGTAAGGCTGCCGCCGGTGTGTCCTCTTCACATGAATAGGTAAAAACCCCAAGACGGTCAAACTGCAATTCAGCCGCCAGCTTAAGACTCTCCTCATGCTCCTTAACCGACTCTCCCGGGAATCCGGTGATCATCGTGGTACGCAGACAGATATCGGGAATGGCATGACGTAATCGTCCCACCAGATCTCTGATCTGGGCGTTGTCGGTCCGTCGCCCCATCCGCTTCAGTACTGTATCGGAACCATGTTGGATGGGAAGGTCCAGATAGTGACATATCTTGGGTTCACGGGCCATTACGGCGATCAGCTCATCGGTTATTTCCTCTGGATAACAATAGAGTAAACGAACCCACACCAGACCGTCGATCGCACATAGACGGGTCAACAATTCCGGCAATGCCTTGCGGCCATACCGGTCCACCCCGTAAAGGGTGGTTTCCTGCGCCACCAGGATCAACTCTCTCACCCCGCCGGACACCAGCTTCCTTGCTTCCGCAACCAGCTCTTCCATGTCGATACTGCGAAACGGCCCCCTGATCCGCGGAATTATACAATAGGTACAATGTTTATCACAGCCCTCGGCAATCTTCAAATATGCATAATGACCGCCGGTGGTCACCAAACGGCGCCGATTGCCGACCGGCTTGGTGTTAAGGTCGCTAAAATACATACCACACTGCTTAACCAGCGCCCCATCAATGGCTGCTATAATATCATCAATGGCCGCCGTGCCGACGATCGCATCGACCTCAGGGATTTCTTTTTGGATTTCTTCCCGATAACGCTCCGCCAGACATCCGGTCACGATCAGTGCCTTTAGTCGTCCGTCCGCTTTAAGGGCAGCCATGTCTAAAATCGTTTCGATGCTCTCTTCCTTGGCATCATGAATAAAACAGCAGGTATTAATAATAATAATATCTGCTGCCTCTTCATCATCGGTAATTGTATAGCCATTCTCTACCAACATCCCGAGGATGACCTCCGAATCGACCAAATTTTTGTCGCAACCTAAGGAAATTAATAAAACCTCCATAAAATCGTCCTACTCATTCTGTAGCGTCTCCGTTATTATCCAGAGCCTGTTCTTCCGACACATTAGTGTCATCCTTTGTCAGATCATCATTATCCTCATCGCCCATGTCCCCAAGATCGATCACCAGCTCGGCCTTTGCTCGCGACTTACGTGCATCCTCCTCGGTAAGTATCTTGATCTTTCCCTGGTTAAGTTCTTCAACCGCGGTTGATAACGGCTTTTTGCCCACCGAATGGACTAGTGCATCCTCTCCGGAAATAAGCTGTCTCGCACGTTTAGAGGTCGCCATTACGATAGAATAGCGGCTATTGACTACCGGTGCTTCGCCGGGTTCTACCTCACTGTTTACTACTTTCATTAAATCTGAATACGATGGATGTAACATGAATCAAGCTCCTCTCTCATTTTCTGGATCAACGACCGGTTGCGAAACGGTGCTGCATGCGCCGCCTCGACAATGGAATGTAACTGCCGGACACATTGTTCCAGATCGTCATTGACAACGATATATTCATATTGCTCAATGCCCTCAGCTTCTTCACGGGCACGTTTTAAACGTTTCTCAATATTATCTTTACTTTCGGTCCCCCGGCCGATCAGCCGGCGCTCAAGTTCTGGGATATTGGGTGGCATTACGAACAATAACAGGGCGGAGGGAAAGCGCTCCTTTACCTTCATCGCCCCCTGGATTTCTATTTCCAGCACCACATCTTTACCGGAAGCCAGCTCGCGCTCGACATACTCTACTGGGGTGCCGTAATAATTATCCAGATAACAGGCATGTTCCACAAATCCGTCACGGTCGATCGCCTCCTCAAACCGTTCACGACTGACAAAAAAGTACTCCCGTCCGTCCACCTCGCCTTCCCGGGGCGGGCGGGTGGTCATCGAAATGGACAAAGCATAGTTGTCATAGGTCTGGACCAGTTTTTTCATTAAAGTGCCTTTGCCGGCTCCGGAAAAACCCGAAACCACTATTAGTATTCCCTTACGCACCATCCTTATCACTCCTGCGCTATTTTTAGTAATTATTTGTAATTTGTTCGGTTATCGATCATTCAATATTTTGGATCTGCTCGCGGAGCTTCTCAATTTCGGTCTTCAGATCAATAGCACAATTGGTCACTTCAAGGTCATTCGCCTTTGAGAGGATCGTATTGGCTTCCCGATTCATCTCCTGCGCGATAAAATCCATTTTACGGCCAATCCCGCCACCTTGGCGCAGGGTGGCGCCGGTTGCTTCAATATGGCTGCGCAGACGGACCAGCTCTTCATCAATACAGGTGCGATCGGCAAAGATGGTCACCTCGGTCAAAAGACGCGCCTCATCCACCTTGACATCACCCAGTAGTGCGGTCACCTTTTCGGTTAATTTCCGGTGATACTCGGCAACGATCGCTGGTGAACGATCCTCGATAAAATCAACAGCGCGCTTCATCCCTTCCAATTTGTCCAGCAGATCGTCACGCAGATGCTCCCCCTCCTTGATGCGGGTGGACACAAAATCCAGTACCGCGCCATTAACCGCCCGCTGTAAAAGCTGCCACAGTGCCACCTCATCAATGGTCTGCTCTTCCATCGAAAGTACCTCCGGATAACGGGAAAGGGTCGAGACCCGGATATCCTCGGAGAGCGAAAAATCAGCCGCCATCTTTTGCAGACAGCCCATGTACTCTGCGGCCAATTCTTTATTATACTTGACACTTAGATTGGATTCGGTATAGTCTTCATAGTTGATAAATATATCAACCTTACCGCGCTGGATATGGTTCTTTAGCTCACCACGAATGGCGGTTTCAAAAAAGTTTAATTTCTTCGGGAGCTTGATGCCGACATCAAGGTAGCGATGGTTGACCGCTTTGATCTCAACGGTGATCGACCGTTCGCCTTCCTGCACTTCACACCTGCCGAAGCCGGTCATACTTTTGATCATTATTGATTACCTGCCTCCATGAATGGGTTTCTATAATTGTAAAGCAATGCATATATCTTTGATTATATGACAGGTAGGACGGCACGTCAAGAAAAAAACCGAGTCCTATTGACGAAAGAAACAAGATGGATGATAATAGTGGATAGGCTGATCATGTGGATCGGTCGGCAGCCGGTAGGACGGCAAACCTCGTTCCTGGTCTTGGTGGGAGGAGGTGATGTTTATGTATGTTACATGGGATGGATTATTTACTTTTACCACTTTAATAGTAAGAGGGCATAAAAATGGCATTTGACGGAATAACAGTTGCATGTATTGTAAAAGAATTGAAGGCAGCACTGATCGGTGGGCGGATATATAAGATCGCCCAGCCGGAAAGTGATGAATTGTTGTTGACCATTAAGTCGGTTAATCGCAGTGACGGGGCGAGCGGTCAGATGCGACTTTTCATTTCGGC
>JAITWD010000187.1 GCA_031285465.1 Lachnospiraceae bacterium | reverse complement strand
TTCTCCGATGATCCGGAAAGCATTAAAAAGATATTGATGATTTCTGATGGCGAGATTGATATGATCACCGACGACGAGACCGAGGCAGCGATTACCCGGTTCGGTCAGGCGGTCAGCCGTCTCAAGCAACGGGGGATCGCAGTGGATATTGTCGCACTGGGTGGTTTGCCGGAGGACGAGCAGAATTTGGAGATGCCTAACATTTACCGGGCAGCAGGCGATACTGGTGGAGAAATATATAATATAGAGATAACCGATGGACTATCTGCTTTTGCCAATACATATCTATTAGAAGAATGCCGGATTCCGGCAATAGTGATCGGGCGGATCGGCGGTGGCACTGCGGAGCTTAAGGTGGAGTTGCCGGATGCTTTTATGGATACAGCAAAGATCATGCTGGTAGGTGGTCGGTCGGAGATAGCGGTTGATGTATCAGGACGAAGTGAGCGGATGTTGCTGGCGCAAGGCAAAGGATTCGCCATTGTCAAGCTGGAAAAACCGCAACAGGAAAACTTTGACCTTCAGATAATGGCGCAACCGACGAACGAAGCTCAGGCTTTGAGCGATCAGGAAACTGAAATAATCGCCTATTTAACTGCTGAGTATTCTCTTTCAATGACTGCGGGTAATAGATATCAACCCAAAGAGGGGGAGTGGTCTGAAACCGGAACGGCATATTTCGATATTGATATAGTTAATGATAATGGAGACAGCGTGCTGGCAGGACATTTGAGGGATCAAAGGATTACGATCCTTGTGGATGGAAAAGAGCAACAGTCGGTCGCTTCGGCGGGACAGCTGCAGGTGAGCAAGGAGATCGTTACCAGTACCGAGGTTTCGATCGGAGCCATTCTTCCGCCATCCTACGCCAGCTATTACGGAGTACTGGCAACCACTGACTACGTGGTAGTGCCACCACCACCGGAACCGCCAGAGATTGATTATTTCCTAATCTCGATTATTTTGTTACTACTTTGTTCATTATTGGTGGTGCTTGTGTGGTCGAGAAAACGCAGAGGACATTACCCGGGATATCTGGTTAAGCGCAAGAGCAGTAGTAGTGGCGTAGGTGCTTTGATCCAGAATAGTGACAGCAGTGTCGGTGACAGTGCCGAAAGCGGTCACAGTGATGCAACGGCTATCGTCGGTGCCAATGGTCTTGGCGGAGTCAATGGTTTAGGCGGCGGAAAGGACATTGGCGGTGATAGCAGTAGCCACGGCATCAAGGGCTTTTTTGGTCTGTGGGGACGGTTGACCGTTTATGTGGTTAACAGCGCCGATGGGATTGACTATAATCCCGAAAGTGTCAATCTTAACACCAAATGCAGTAAAGAAACCATCAGTCTCCAATGGGTACTGGATGCCTGTAATCTTCCGATCATCTTAAAGGATGCCGACAAGATCATCTTCCGGCCGGGTGAGGGAAAAAGCCTGCTGGTTAAGAATACCGGTAAAGCGACCGCTCTTAAGGGGCGGGATGTGATGTCAAAGTTTCATAATTATCCGTTTTATTTTCATGAAAAGATAACCTTTATTTTTGACAATGACCTGTCCAGTACGATCGGCGGTCTGGCACCAGAGATAGAGCTCCACTATAACGACCTTAGGATCACCGAACGGTAAGAGCACCAAACGGTAAGAGCACCGTTCGTTAAAGGTAATATATAAACTGTGTCTAACCAAACATACAAATAAAGAAAAAATAAGAAAGGTAAGGTGGGATATGAGTACAATCAACCAAACAAACAGAACAATGCTATTCGAGACGATCAATCCGCAGAAGCTGGATTTGCTGACACTGATCGGCGATGTCAGAGGAATTGACAGCTTGAGCGACGAAAAGATCAAGGAGATTAATCAGGAATTATTGGTAAGGAGCTTTCCAGAATTTATTGAGAAGTTCAGTCCAGTGGTCTATTCTTTCTTCAATGCCAATAATCAGAAGATTATGTATACATTGGATAAGCCTGAATCTATCCCGGATAACATGTTGACCCCGATCTATCTGAATCAGCAGAATGATTTTTTGAATATGCTGATGTCGTTGGTGGAGGCAAAACGAGCACAGAGCATTATTAATGTGGATTTCCGCTTTGACAAGCTGACCGACATGATTTCTCCCAAAAAGGTCATGGAAGACATTAAGCAAAATCGTAAAGAATTGCAGTATGTATATAAAGAATATGCCCTGTTGGAGGATGGCGATCCTAAAAAGCTTGATGTTGCCGATAAGCTGAATGTCATGTTTGAAGAGGCGAGCGCTAACTACAATAACGTTCTGGCGATGTTGCCACTGGCAATTGAAGATATCAAGACCCGTCTGCTCTTTGGCGAGAGCGATGGTGATGGTCCCTCGGTACCGTTGGCACTGGGTGTTTTAAGTATGAGCGAAAATGGTGAGCTTAAAGTGCTGGAGGCACCGAAGGTAGAAAAATCCGAGTTGATGGTAGTGGATGATCAGATCAATGCCGGTTTGATCACCGCGATCGAAGAGGATTACGAGGCGCTTAACGATGATAGTAGTGAATACCTGAAAGCGTTGGTTACCAGAACCTTCTGTCCACTGGTTTCGACCATGGAAAGCAATATTGATATCAAGCAGGAGGTTATCAATTATAATAGTTATCTTGATTTTTACAAGATGGCCAAAGACGATTTTATTAAGGTGGTTAAACCATTGGTCGAGAAAATCCTCGGCGTATGGGGCTATTTTGAGCAGTACCCGGCTAAAATGAAGGGAATGCGTCCGACCATGCTCGTGACCAACTGTAACAATGATATGTTGACCAAGAGTAGTAATCTGCCCCGTCTGGTTGCCTATTTGAATACCGTCAATGCTAAGAATGATTTCGACAACACCATCTGGTACGGGATCATGCCATCTATTTCACTGGATCAGCAGGCGAAGAAGAAGCTGAGCCGTGAGCGGTTTAAGGGCAATGAGGTCGTTGAAAAAACCGACATTAACAACATTGAGGCGCTGGCACTGGTGCTTACCGTAGCTAAGGATTATGGGATCCAGATCTTCTTTAGTTATGAAACCGGTGACAAGACCACCTTTAATTATATGACCACTGAGGGTATCGATAAATTTGAAGAGCGCTGTGCTTCGCTGACCGGCAAAGAATACAGTGAATATGCCATTCCGTGTATCCCTAACTTTACCATTATCCCGAAGGATAAATCGGGTGTAATTTTGGATAAAAAGATGATCCTCAATGATAATGCGGCAGCGCAGCTTTCCAAGGAAAAGGAAGATATCATGAAGCTGTGGATCGATGGCGTTTATATCGGTGCCGCCTATATTGCCGCCGGACTGGTTTCCGCATATCAGTGTCCCGATTACTTAAAAGAAAAATTCAAACGTAATGTCGATGGCGAGTTACCGGGAGTTCGTTTTGATATTGAGTCGGGTGATCATGCTCTGCGTGTCCATACAACGATGGCAAAAGAGATTACCGGATTTACCAATAACATCAAGAATGATATTAACCGTAAAAACTTCGGGTTTGTATTCTCATCAGAAAATGCCATCCTCGGCGATTTGAATATCAGTCATATTATGGTATACAAGGCAAGGAATCTGATGGCCGACGGTAAGATTTACGAACCGATCTATAAGACCCAGGTTACCACCTATATTGAGCGGATCCTGCGTCACGCGACCGGCGACTTTAAGCAGGAAAATATCGTTAAATTCTTTTCCAATAATCCGACCAGTCAAAAGAGCAAGTGGCTGAATAAGCGCAACAATATTAATGCCATTCTCGGAGTCGGCGATGATATCCAATTCACGATCGATGATGCGGCCGGCTACTGTCTGCTGGATATTACCTTTAATGGTGATGTCAAGAACCTTGGCGTGGAGATCAATAGGTTTAATGCTGCCAATCGTGCGGTCTAACGCGAAGAGTACTTCTAAGTCAGGGGAG
>JAITWD010000125.1 GCA_031285465.1 Lachnospiraceae bacterium | reverse complement strand
TAGGTTTCAAAGATGATCACCAACCCCACCGGACCTTTTATGATCCCCATCAGGCCAAACAACTTAAGCCCCACATAAACGGCAAAGAGGATCGCCACCGGCCAGATTCCCATCTTATTACCGATCAGTTTGGGCTCTAACATCTCTCTGGTAAAGGCACATGCCCCATATAAAAGGATACATACCCCCGCCTGCCAATAGGACTCGGTCAGCAACTGGATCAGCGAAAGTGGCACCAATATTATCCCAGTTCCGATAAAGGGAAGTAATTCCATGACTCCGGCAATGATCCCAATAATAATGCCACCCTTGATCCCTATCAACCATAGTGTCAGCGCACACATACTGCTGATAATCCCTAAGATAATGAACTGTGCCCGTAAAAAGGTCCTAATATATTCAATGACCTTCCGTCCAATCCGGACAATACAGTAAAATTGTTTGTAATTTACCGCCTTGTTGATAATCTTATCATAGTCCTTGATCAATAACAAGATACTGATAATCATGACTGCCAAGAAGGCTAGCAGCCCAAAAATATTTTTTAAATAGACAAATGATCCGCCCATCAGTTTCGGCATAACGTTAATTTCCAGATTTTCAATCTGAATATCGACCTGTTCCAAAATAAAGGTTTCAATAAATGTACCATCAAAACCAAACCGCCGCTCAATACTTTCACAACACTGCCGTAAAAAGATACCAAACTGTTCTTCAATAACATCCATCTGACCTAATATTTCCATTGCTTTATGGTAAAGCGCATTACCTATCCACCCGATCGTGGCTGCCAGAATAATACCGGTCAGTAAAATGATCAGAAAGGCCATAAAACCTTTTCTTATCCGCAATCGCTTTTGGATCTTTTCCAGGTGCGGATGCAGGAAAGCTACAAATATAAATGCAAATAAAAAGGGGGTTATTAACGGGCTGACAAATTTCATCACAAAATAAACACCCAAAACTACGCCGGTAACAATTAAAAATTCTTTATTTTTCCTATTAAAAATCTTTTCCAATAAAAAATCACTCATACCGGCTCCTATACCCTGATTTTTGCGTTATTCCGTAAGCTACCTTTGGATGATCGCCCAAAAGATATTTTATGGACATAAAACAAGAGTATGGATAGTATGAGTAATTTCATATTTTATTATTAATTACTAAAACGGGTATTAACTGGAAAAAAAGGTGGAAAATACCTTGAAAATCTCATTATGTGGCTGGGCGGTAAATTCCTGCTGCAAGCCGCTCACCGGATGGCGAAGCTTAAGTCGTCCGGCACACAATGCTATCTGACGACAATTAAAGTGCTTACTTTGCTCCTTTGAGCGTTCATTACCATATCGGTTATCCCCTAAAAGCGGCATCCTTGCATGTGCCATTTGAACCCTGATCTGATGATGACGACCGGTGCCCAGCCGGATCTCCATTAGTGTTATCCCCTCCTGTGATCGATCGTCTGGTGCTTTATGATCCATCATTCTATAAAAAAGATGGGCTTCGCGCGGATTTATCTCATTAGGAATAGGCCGGCCCTCGATGATAAAGGACCGGTTGGTCCACTTGTCCTGTCCAATAAGACCACGTAGCTCGCCCTCTCGATTATCGGGCACTCCGCTTACTACCGCATAGTAGATTTTTTGCATTGCCTGCTTTGAGCGCTCGGCATTTTGCCGGCTTAATTCTGCCGCCGCCGTCTTTGTTTTAGCAAAAACCAGTAACCCTTCCACCGGTTGATCCAGACGATGGATCACCCCCAGATAGGGTTCTCTCCCCGACCTATTACCAGCGATATTTTTACCCGCAAGATAGTTTTTTAGTTCACTAACCAGATCGCTTCGTCCCAATCCGGCCGTTTGTGTCGCCATCATTGCGGGTTTATAGACCACTATTATTTCATTGTCTTCAAAAATCACCTCAAAACTTCGCATCCTGGACCTCACTGATCAAACCTTGAACCGATAGCCCACTCCCCAGATCGTTTCAATATACTGCGGCTTAGCTGAATCGTACTCAACCTTTTCACGGATCTTCTTAATATGCACCGTCACGGTTGCGATGTCTCCAATCGAATCCATATCCCATATTTCTCTAAACAATTCTTCCTTGGTAAAGACGTGATTGGGATTCTCCGCCAAAAAGGTTAACAGATCAAACTCCTTTCCGGTAAAGGCCTTTTCCTCTCCATCCACCATTACCCGGCGTGCCGTCTTGTCAATCCTGATCCCCCTGATCTCTACAATATCATTAACCTTCTGACCGGTACCCACCAATCGCTCATACCGTGCCATATGCGCCTTCACCCGCGCTACCAGCTCACTGGGACTAAATGGCTTGGTCATATAGTCATCAGCACCCAAACCAAGGCCACGTATTTTATCAATATCGTCCTTCTTAGCCGAAACCATGATGATCGGGATATTCTTCACCTCGCGAATATGCTTGCATATTTCAAAGCCATCAATTCCCGGCAACATCAGATCCAGTACCACTAAATTAAATTCCTCTGCCAGGGCTGTCCGCAATCCCTCATCACCAGCGTTACAAATCTTAACCTCAAAACCACTCAATTCAAGATAGTCTTTTTCTAAGTCGGCAATAGCCTCTTCATCCTCAATAATTAATATCTTGTTCATCTCCTTCGACCGCCCTTTCTCTTCCTTATTATCCCATAAATTTTTGTCCCCTAAAATCTTACCTTCATATTTATTTTTATCTTGTAACCATTCCGCACTCTGTGCTTCGTAGTCACCTTTATCGTTTATACTTTTTTTCTTTCTTTTATATATCTATAAATCTATAAATTTCTTTCAGGCTTATCTTCTTGATATTTTCTTAGGACAAAATGCATACATGTTCCCTCACCCTCTTTGCTGGATGCCCAGATGTAACCGCCATGATCTTCAATAATCTTTTTAACAATGGACAGGCCAATCCCGCTGCCTCCTTTCGCCGAATTCCGGGAAGCATCGGTTCGATAGAAACGCTCAAACACCTTTGCTAAATCTTTAGTGGCTATTCCCCGTCCGTTATCCTCTATTTCCATTCTGATCGCATCAACCTCATCCAGGATCCGTATATCAATCTCACATTCGTTCTTAGAGCGGTCCATATACTTGATGCTATTACTGACAATATTATTGACCACCCGCTTAAGCTGTTCCGGATCGGCAATGATCATGGTATCCGGAGAAACCAGATTAACATAATTAAGACGAATATCCTTGGACTCCAAATCAAGTCCTACCTCTTCAATACAATCGCCAAAATAGTCTGCCACATTGATTTTATGAAAATGATAGGGAATACGATTAGAATTAATCCCGGAATAAATGGTCAGCTCGTTAATCAGCCGATCCATATCATTGGCTTTATTATAAATTGTCTTAATGTACTTATCCATCTTCTCCGGAGTGTCCGCCACTCCATCCATAATTCCCTCGACATATCCCTTGATAGAGGTAATAGGTGTTTTTAGATCATGGGAAATATTGCTGACCAGCTCACGATTATGTCGTTCCGCTTCAATCTTCTCATCAGAGGAATCCTTTAACCTAAGTCGCATATCTTCATAATTACGGTATAATTCACCGATCTCCCCCCGATTATCGGTATCAAGGATATAATCGAAATTACCTTCCGCAATGCTTTGCATCGCCTGATTAAGCTGATTGATCGGCGTAAACACACCACGACGGATCCAGCGGGTTAAGGTTACACCGGTAATAAAAAGGATGATGATGATCGAGGTTAGCATATACAATAAAAAGATCCGTGTAATAATATGGTTAAACCGGATGCCGAAATTTTTTAGCAGGTAGCCGTAAATTCCCGCAAAGGCAATCCCTGTTAAAGTTAAAGGCAATATCTGAACGATCAGATAGGTCATAAACAATCGAGTCTTAAATTTCATCTTACACCTCATGCATGTCGCAAGTTCTACTTGCGACACTGCCTAAATAAAAACTTAACGCCCCTTGCATTTCGCAGGCCTGCAAGGCTCCTTGCAAAACGGTTCGATCTGCTTGCAAAATCACTTAATGTACTTGCAAAACCAATTATATGTGCTTTATTAGTATATCACAAAATCAACCTATAGCTATAAAATATAAATAAAAGATTGATGTACTCTTAATTAAATAATTGTAAACTATCATTGACAGCCATCATGGTTCTGTTATACTAAAAACAGTTATTATTACTGTTTTAATAAATAGTTGGATAATGAGGTGGAAACAATGGCGTTAAAATACAGCCGGCAGCGGGAAACGATCAAGGAATTCTTATTGTCAAGGGAGGATCACCCTACTGCCGATATTGTATATTTAAATGTTCGACGGTCTTACCCCCGGATCAGTCTGGGTACGGTCTATCGCAATCTAAACCTGTTAGCGGCGATTGGCGATATTTCCCGAATCTGTATCGGTGATAGTGTTGATCGCTATGAGGCCAATACCGCTGCGCATTGTCATTTCATTTGCCAGACCTGCGGACAGATATTCGATTTAAATACTGGTATGAATGAGACGGTTTTAGGAACTGTGAATGCAGGTGCTAAGGATGCAGGTGCTAAGGATGCAGGTGCTAAAGATGTCGGTGCTAAAGATGTCGGTAATAAAGATGAATATATTATCGGTACGATCGATCATTGGGTTGCGCTCTTTTATGGACAATGTCGGAACTGTATAAAAAAATGATTATCCCATATCGCCCTATTACAGTTTATATTTAAAATTAGATTTTAAAAAGATCTTGACCACTACATTGTAATCAGTAATCAAACAATATTGCGATCCTCACCCCGTAAAAAGGCGGCGATATTTTCGCAGGTTTCTGCCACAACACGGTTCCTTGCCTCAGTACTGGCCCACGCCATGTGCGGTGTAATGATCAGACGGCGACTGTCGGTAAACCGGCTCAACGGGTTAGCGCCGGTCATCGGTTCGGTTCCGGTCACATCCAGGCCGGCTCCGGCGATCATCCCTTCGGTTAATGCGATGCAGAGATCTTCGTCCTTAACGATCGGACCGCGCGCTACATTGATAAGGATCGCACTCTTTTTCATTGTCCGCAGCGTCGCCAGATCGATCAGACCTCTGGTCAGTTCACTCAACGGGCAATGGATCGATACCACATCCGATCGCTCCAGTAGATTGGCAAGGTCGGTCCGCTCATACTCCGTACAGCTACTTTGTCCGGTCGGTGAATAAAAGATCACCTGACAGCCAAATGCTTCTGCCACCTGAGCAACCCTTCTGCCAATATTACCCATCCCGATGATCCCCCAGGTCTTACCGGCAAGCTCGGTAAAGGTCTCACCGAAATGAGAAAAACCACTCTGTGCCCCGTAATCTCCCGATTTGACGTAATCATCATAATAGTGTAGTTTTTCGAGAATATAGAAACAAAGGGCAAAGGTATGCTGGGTTACCGCTTCGGTGCTGTAATTCCTGACATTTGCCACCTTTATTCCGCGGTTATGGCAATATTCGATATCAATGTTGTCATAACCGGTCGCAAATTCGCAGATCAATCGTACCTGATGGGCATCCTTTAGGGTTTCTTCATTAAGCGGACACTTATTGGCAATGATAATCTCGGCATCGCGCACCCGTTCGCCGGCATTCTGCACCGTACTTACCGGATAGGCGGTCACATCTCCCCATTCGCTCAGACCATCAACCGATACATCACGTCCGATCGTATCACGTTCTAAAATTACAATCTTCATCCTTTTCACCGACCCTTTCTCTTTGTTATTCACTAATACCCATGCATTTCGCAAGTTATACTTTCGAAACTGCTTGAATAAAAAATTTGAAAAATCTATGATGTTTAAAGTATTAATATCCGTTCGCGATTGGTTTGACCTTCTTGAGAAGATGAAAAAGTGGTTTACCCAGGGCGACCATAAGCACAAAATTCCATACCGCATGCCAAAGATCCCACGGCAATCCCGATAACCAATAGGTTAAGGCATAGGCAGGATCTACCGGAAGATAGACTATTGCAAAAAAGCTGCCAAACAACAGGCCAAATGCGCCGGCAACCACCGCCCAGACAGTAAATTCTTCCTTGATAAATTTACGTAATAGCAACACCGCCAGACATAAAACCGGCCAGGTATATAAGTAGCTGAACCACCATAATCCAAATCCCCATTGCATTCCTTCAAAGAGATTAAAAACGGTAACGATCAGCAATGTTTCCTTGCCAAATGCCAATGTATAAAGGATGATCAGCAGGGTAACCAGCTCCACATTGGGCAAAAATGACAGCACCACCTGAGAAACATACAGGGTGGCACTAAACAGTGCCACCCTGGTCATAGTTCTAACCGGCAATATTACCAGCCCTGCATTAAAGTAAAGGTGTACTTATCTCCGTCCTGCAGCGGAATCTCATCGGCGCCAAACGTTGCGGATGTATCATTGATATAGACGCACCACCAATACTCCTGATCAATATCCTCCTCATAGCCATAAAAGCCGGTAATGTAAAGGCCATACTCGGACTCACTCCATTGGCAATCGGGCATTGATCGTAAGTACTCTCCTAAATAATCCAGATCCGAACTTATCGGTTCTATTTGGTAAAAATCATCCCGTTCTGAAATAATCTCTACCTGAAACTCTTTGGTGCTGGTTCCTTCGGTCACTTCGGCTGCTTTCTTATTATTGAAGAAAACAACCAGACAGGCTATGATCGCAACAATCACAACAAATCCAGTGACCAGTGTAAGCTTTTGTTTTTTGGTCATAATATTAATCTCCTTTCCTTCCTACCAAAGAAACAGATTTTCAAACATGGCAAGTCTTAGGACTTAGCATCAACCAAGTTCATCCGCCTTCTCATATACCCGACCAGTATCATCAATAAAGGACTGTATACCTCTTTGATTTTTCACAATACCAGTCTCTACACAATGGCTGTGCGGTTTACCTGCAACGACCAAAACATCGGTCCTTCCATGTAAAACAACCGCACGGGATGTTTGTCTGCATTACCTCAGAGTAAGCTGTCAATGATTTTCACATTGTTCCTTATTAAGCCCAAACCAGTTCGGTCTTTGACCTGATCCTGATTTTTAACGGGCACCACATTTGCTGCTACCATAAGTTCTTATTATATATAACTTATCTATAAAAGTAAAGACCGATCGTACCGATCTATAACCGCTTCAATAATTCCTCCCGCTGTGTCTCAAAGCCCGGTTTACCAAGCAGGGCAAACATATTTTTCTTATAGCTTTCCACCCCCGGTTGATCAAAGGGATTGACCCCCAAAATATATCCGCTTACTCCACAGGCAAACTCAAAAAAGTAAAACAGCTCGCCCAGGTAAAACTCATCCACTTCCGGAACATGGATCATCAGATTGGGAACCTGTCCGTCGGTATGCGCCAGCATCGTCCCGTTCATAGCACTTTTATTGACAAAATCCACCGACTTACCCGCCAGATAATTAAGTCCGTCCAAATCCACCGCTTCGGTTCCGAGAATAATCTCCTCCCGACTGGTCTCAATATCAAGTACCGTCTCAAATAGGTTGCGGGAACCATCCTGGATAAACTGCCCCATGGAATGCAGATCGGTTGTCAGATCCACACTGGCAGGAAAAATCCCTTTTTGATCCTTCCCCTCACTTTCACCATATAACTGCTTCCACCATTCGGCGACAAAATGTGCACACGGTTCATAATTGGCAAGAATTTCGATGCCTTTACCCTTGCGTAGTAAGATATTCCTCACCGCCGCATATTTAACCGCATCATTATCGGCAAAATCGGCCTCGATCGCCCTGGTCCGTCCGCTGGCGGCTCCTGCCATCAGCCGGTCGATATCGGCTCCACTGACCGCGATCGGCAAAAGACCCACGGCCGTCAATACCGAAAACCGTCCGCCTACATCATCCGGCACGATAAAGGATTCATAACCTTCTTCGTTTGCGAGGTTCTTCAAAGCACCCCGGGACTTATCGGTGGTGGCATAAATCCTCTTCGCTGCCTCTGCCTTGCCGTATTTCTTTTCCATCATTTCCTTAAAGACCCGGAAAGCGATCGCCGGTTCGGTGGTGGTACCGGATTTACTGATCATATTAATAGAAAAATCCCGATCGCCGATCACATCGATCAAATGTTTTAGGTAGGTTGAGCTGATGGAATTACCGACAAAGTAAATCTCCGGTGTTTTTCGGATGGCTTTATCAACCGCATTATAAAAACTGTGACGTAAAAACTCTATCGCCGCACGGGCACCCAGATACGACCCGCCGATACCGATCACCAAAAGCACCTCTGAATCGCCACATATCTTCTGCGCTGCTTTTTTGATCCGGCCAAATTCATCCTTGTCATAATTGACCGGCAGATCGATCCACCCCAGGAAATCATTACCGGCACCCTGCCGCGACAGCAAAAGCTCCTTTGCATTCAGTGCCTGCTTCTTCATCAGTTCCACTTCGTCGGCGGAAATAAACTGCGCCGCTTTAGCATAATCAAAAGTAATCTTACCGCTCATCCTCTTACTCCTCCTGCTAATCCCATTAGTGACCAACCGGTCATCCCTAAAAAATTTATCTTAATCAGTGTAGCAAATAATATTTACCTTATCAAGTAAAAGATGCTTCCTCCGTTAACCGAAAGAAGCATTATTTACTCATTATACAATAAACTCCTTCAAAAGCTCCTCAATCTCTTCCTCCGTAAAGGCGGCGATGGCCGCTTTTAATTCCTTCTCACGATCACTGCACACCTTACCTGCTGCCGTAGCCGCACTTTCTGCCACCAACTTGTCCACCGGAAAATCATACACCGCCGACCGCTCTTCCTGTGTTGCCTGGTTGGTTTCGACACCCCTACCTTGTGTTGCCAGGTCTGCTTCCGCACCCCTCCGCCTCATCCTTGCCTCAGCAGCAGCATTTCTATCCACCTTTAGGTACTCACTGTTGCGGTAATTTAAATCGCCTGCTCCCCCTGTCCGATCCTCCTTTTTCCGTTTGGCTTTACCGGCTCTGCCCCCTCTAAATGGCTCTGCCACTTCTTGTCCCTCAATATACCCCCCCGTATTCTCAACCTGATTATTCTTAAGACGGCTGAGCAGATGATTCTCCAGATAATCCATTAAATTGATTTTTAAGACCTCTTTCCGTCCAGAGATATCCACCATCGATGAAATCGAAAAGTATACGTATAATCCGGCAAAAGCCGCCAGATAATAGGACAGGACCCGCATAAACTCCTCTCCCTCAATAATGCCGATACACGATCCGATCCCACACAGAAAAACCGAAAACATCACCAATTGGGCCGACAACTGCTTAAGACCGGTCAAAGTAATCCGGATAAAGGTCAGGCGGCCGATAAACTTGTCCACAAAAACCGATATATTAGCAATACTCCCATTCAGATAATAACAATTCTGAAATTTCAGCTTACACAGTTTAAGCTGCTTGTTTTTTGTGGTCGAAAGATACTCGGTTTCATTGATCAGCCGCTGGTAAATTACACCAATCATAATCTGAATGATGATGCTTAATAATAGTACAGAAATAATAAAAATCGTCAATAATCTATTCTCCAATAAAATTTGAAACATGACCGCCTCCCTTTGAACATAATATTAATCGTAACTATTCGATTCTTTCAGAATTTATATTAATATTATAAAAAAAAATACCCCCAACCACAATACAGAGGATTTACAAGGCATCGGGGCGATTCGCTAAATAATGTCAAGGAAAGGTGGTATCAGATTTTTTTTTCTGTTATAATACGAGAAAGAGTATTGAAGGTTGCCTTAATTATAATAGCAGCAGTGATCAAAAAAATATTATAATCATCATGTGAAAGGTAAAATATTGGTTTATGGGCATGGATAAAAAAATTGTTCTAACCGGCGGAGGAACGGCGGGTCATGTTACTCCAAACATTGCCTTATTGCCTAAGCTTAAGGCACTGGGGTATGATGTCTCTTATCTCGGATCATATGATGGGATCGAAAAGAAATTGATAGCCGATTTTGCTATTCCGTATTACGGGATTTCGGTCGGTAAATTTCGTCGCTATTTTGACCTTAAAAACATAACCGACCCTTTTCGGGTCTTAAAGGGCTATGCAGAAGCAAAAAAACACCTTCGGGCTATCCGTCCCGATGTTGTCTTTTCAAAAGGTGGCTTTGTCGGTGTACCAGTGGTACGTGCCGCCGCTGCACTGCGGATCCCCTGTATTATCCATGAATCGGATATTACCCCGGGGCTTGCCAACAAACTCTGCCTTCACTATGCTGCTAAGGTCTGTTGTAATTTTCCCGAAACGGTTGGGATGATCAAAAACGATAAAGCCGTGTTAACCGGTTCGCCCATCCGCGAGGAACTGACCCGTGGCAATAAAATAACCGCTTTAGACTTTTGCGGTTTTACCGCCAATAAACCGGTAATCATGGTTATTGGTGGCAGTTTGGGTGCAGCATCGATCAATAAAGCCATCCGCGCTGCCTTGCCACAGCTACTTGAAGATTTCCAGATCGTCCACATCTGTGGTAAGGATAAAATCGACAACCTTCTGCTGGATAAAAAGGGCTATCGACAATTCGAATATATCAAGACTGAACTAAAGGATCTCCTTGCGATGGCTGATCTTGTCGTCTCCCGTGCCGGTGCCAACTCCATCTGTGAGTTGCTTGCCCTCAAAAAGCCCAACCTTCTGATCCCTCTCTCCGCCAGCGGTAGCCGGGGTGATCAGATATTAAATGCCGCCTCCTTTGAAGCACAAGGCTTTAGTATGGTCGTCAGCGATGACGATCTGACCGAATCGTTATTGGTTGACAAGATCCACGAGCTCTACTTTACCCGTCAAAACTATGTATTAGCAATGGGGAAGAGCAACCAGCTCAATTCCATTACCACCATTACCAACCTCATTGAATCGCTGGTACAATAATAATATACAGAAGGACCGCCAATGCTTTTTAATTCATACCTTTTCATCTTTATTTTTTTGCCACTGACACTATTTTTTTGGTATAGCTTAAATCACCGACGCCGCTATACTGCGGCGAAAGCCCTTCTTACCGTAATGTCTTTTTGGTTTTACGGCTATTTTAATCCCTATTATCTATTGATCATGTTGATCAGCATTATTATCAATTACGGCCTGAGTCATTATTTACAGACCGTCTCTACTACTATTAAGCGACGATTGGGACTTTTTGCTGGCATCCTCTTTAACCTGGGATTACTGTTTTATTTTAAATATTATGACTTTTTTATCGAAAACATCAATCAACTTTTTTCCCGTGACTTCAACCTTAAACACATCCTGCTCCCTCTGGGTATCAGTTTTTTTACCTTTCAACAGCTATCTTATCTGATCGATCGGTACAAAAAAAAGGCACTGCACTGCTCCTTGCTTGACTATGCCGCCTTTGTCTCCTTTTTCCCCCAATTGGTCGCCGGCCCGATCGTCCTCCACGAAGAGCTGTTGCCACAACTGGCGGAGCATCCTTTTCCGACCAATCCTAACCGCAAACGTTTTAATCCAACCGTGTTTGCCCAAGGCATTACCCTCTTTGTTCTCGGCCTTGCCAAAAAGGTCCTGTTAGCCGATAACCTCGCCTTGGCGGTCAATCATGGCTACAACAATGCTCACCTGCTGGATACCACCTCAACCCTGCTGGTCGTTCTGGCCTATACCTTCGAGCTATACTTTGATTTTAGCGGATACTGCGATATGGCGATCGGTCTGGGAAAAATGTTCAATATCAAACTGCCCATCAACTTTAATTCCCCCTACCATGCCACCTCGGTAAAAGAATTATGGGGGCGGTGGCATATGACCCTGACCCGCTTTTTCACCACCTATCTATACATACCACTTGGCGGCAATCGCCACGGCTTTGCACAGACCGCCCGGAATACCATGATCGTTTTTTCTCTAAGCGGTCTTTGGCATGGCGCCGACTGGACCTTCGTGATCTGGGGCATTCTCCAGGGAATAATGGTGGTTTGGGATCATTTGGGTCTGGTTGCTGTTCGTGCCAAAGATAGCCCTATTCACAATAAACCTGCTGAAAATACCCGTATTAATAATAATCATGCCAAGAATGCCCTGCTCTCAATCCCCCGATGGCTGGGCTGGTTTTGCACCTTTTCATTTTTTAACCTCTCTTTCATTTTTTTCCGTAGCCCTGACCTTACCATTGCCCGACAAATGTGGAAAAACCTTTTTTCTTTCCAAAATTCTGGCTATCTTTATAAACTGGTTGCACAGATCGACCTTCCCGAATTCTATATCCTCCGCCAGTTTGTTGATCTGACGGCACCACAACTACTAAACCACCTTAACCTGGCAATCTTCCTCCTGCTGCTGGTCATTAGTGCCTTTATTATCGGACGGTGGCGTACTGCCCTTACCATCGCGGAACAGACCCCCCTTTCCTCCCGCTTTTGCTGGTACATCGCCCTTTTATTTGCCTGGTCCATTATTTCCTTCTCACAGGTCAGCACCTTTATATACTTTAACTTTTAACCACAAAATATGGAGCCAAAAAACATGGAAACCAACCGACAATTCATTAAATCCCTTATCGCACGAACCGCCCTTATCTTAGGCATCTGCATAGCCCTAACCATTCTTTTCGACCCCCTTTTTCAATATCATCAGCCCCTTCCCCAACTAAAGGCCGTTCTCACCGATAAAGAGTATCAAGTGGTCGGATCGCTCAAAACCTTCGACTATGACAGCGTGATCGTCGGTTCCTCCGTTGCCGAAAATTACAATAATGCCTGGTTTAACCAAGGCTTTGACTGCACCTCCATTAAAGCCATCCGTACCTACGGTGCCACCGCCGATCTTTGTTTTCTCCTGGACATTGCCTTTGCCGAACAGGATCTGAAGTATGTCTTCTATAATTGTGATACCTCCTCCCTCGATGCTGACCCGGTCCTTACTTACGAACTGACCGGTGCCCCCACCTACCTCTATGACAACAGCTACTTAAACGACCTGCAATACCTCCTAAATAAAGATATTCTAATGGAAAAAACCCCCTTTTTAATTGCCAGCTCTTTTATTGGTGACTATAACGAAGATGAATCCTACAACTGGTCTCATTGGAAAAGTTTCAGCCAAACCCTGGTACTTTCCAACTACCTGCGAAAGCCCACCATCAATCCCATGCTTGAAGAAACCGCCTATCAGCAACAGCTGGACGGCAATCTTTTGCTACTCACCACCTGTATTTCCAAGCATCCGGAAACCCGTTTCAAAATCTTCTTTCCTCCCTACTCCATGCTCTACTGGGATAATATCTACCGCAATGGTAAGACCGATGCCTATCTTTATAACATGGAACAGACCATCGAAACCTTGCTTGCTTACGATAATGTGGACCTATACTATTTTCAAGCTGTCGATAGTATCGTTTGCGATCTAAATAACTACATGGATGCTCTTCATTTTTCACAAGAAATCAACTATTGGATGTACGAACAGATGCTGGCGGGCAACTACCGGGTGACCAAGGAAAACTATCATGAAGTCCTGTCCGATATGCGCAGTTTGGTCAGACAGATCGTGGAGGTAGAAATTCTGCCCCTTGAATCCTCCCTGATCTATGATATCAGTGACAATGGCGAGCGATTATTCTAAGAAATAATGATTAAATCAGCGTTCCCTGATTGCGAATTTTATTGTATTGTCCTTTTCTTCGTGCTATCATTATCTAATGCTGAAACTTAGGTTTATTTAGCCCTTTTCACGCGATTATTAAAATACCCATTAACCCAAACAACCACACACGGAGGCTAACATGATCATAGTTAATGACCTTACTAAACGCTACAACAAACTACTTGCAAACGACCACATTTCCCTGACGGTCAATTCCGGTGAATTAACCGTCCTGCTTGGTCCCAATGGCGCTGGCAAATCAACGCTTATCAAATCCATCTGCGGTTTACTCCGTTTTAAGGGTAGCGTCACCATCAACGGCTTTGATAACCATACTGCCGATGCCAAGCGGATCCTTGGTTATGTACCGGAAATGCCTGCCCTCTATCCGATGCTTACCGTTGCCGAACATCTTGAGTTTATTGCCAAAGCCTACCGCCTTGAGCATTGGCAGGAGTACGCCGATCAATTACTGACCCGTTTTGATCTCAAAGATAAGGTTAATAAACTGGGCAAAGAACTCTCCAAGGGTATGCAGCAAAAGGTCAGTGTCTGCTGTGCTGTCCTGCCCCGTCCAAAGGTACTAATTTTCGACGAACCGCTGGTCGGACTGGATCCTCATGGCATCCGTGAAATAAAGGCATTGATCGCTTCCCTCAAGCAGGAGGGCTGCGCGCTCATCGTCAGTACCCATATGATCGACAGTGTTGAGGAGGACTGGGATACCACCTGTATCATGAAAAGTGGTAAGATTGCCGCCCTTTGTCATCGAAGTAGCCTCGGAAGTGGTAAAACTCTTGAAGATACATATTTCTCCATTGTTGAACAGGAAGATCAAGAGGTGCCCAAATGACCAGCTTAATCTATCTGATCCGTAAGAGCATCAAGAATAACCTAAAGGAACTGCTCCATAAGCCGGGTAAACTGATTCTTTACCTCCTGCTGGTGGCAATGATCGGAGGACTGGCGTTTTTTTCCAATAATGTGCAGCCACTTCCGGAAAATCTGGCACCCATGTTCATTTTTAGGGGAATTTTGTTTGCTTTTATTACCCTTTTCGTTGCCTTAACCATAATGAAAAGCCTTTCTAGTGGTGATGTGATCTTTGGCATGAATGATGTCAATTTTTTATTTGTTTCTCCGATAAGTTCCCGTAAGATTTTACTTTACGGTATGATGCGAATGACCCGCAACTCCTTTTACGCCAGCTTTTTTATTTTGTTCCAATCCAGTTCACTGGCTAATTTTGGTATCGACTTTGGCGGTATTATCCTGATCCTTGCTGGCTTTATGCTTGCGATGATCGTTATGAGCATCCTTTCACTGATCATTTATAATCTGACCAACAGTAGTCCTAAGCGCAAACGGGCGGTTAAGATCATTGCGATTTTGGTGTATGTTCCTTTGGTGATCTATTTAGCGGTCTCTTTTTTCCAGACCAACGATCCCATCGAAGCTTTGTACCAGGCGATCCATTCGCCCTTTTCTTCCTTTATCCCTATTGCCGGTTGGGTCACAGTCGGTGTGATTTCATTACTCTCCGGCGAGGTGGTAACCGGTTTGCTTTTCCTTGGCTTAACCTTACTGGTCGGTATCGGTCTGTTGATCTTTCTCTTACTTAGCAAGACCGATTATTATGAGGATGCGCTGGTATCCACCGAAAGTGATTTTGAAAAGAGACGGGCAATTGCCGAGGGGAATATTAATAGTATCCAAAGTCAGACGACAAAAAAGAAGGTTAAGATCGCCGGTACCGGTATCGGTGGCACTGGTGTTACCGCCCTTTTTCATAAACATGTCCGGGAGGTCTTTAGGCAGAACCGCTTTGGTTTTCTAAGCTTCGCCTCGGTGATGATCAGTGGTGGTGGTATCCTTGCCATCTACCTGATCAAGGATGTGACGGCAGTCCTGCAAATTTTGATGTGGGTACAGATCATGTTGATCGGTACCGGACGCGGATTACAGGAAACCTATATCCATTATATTTATTTAATACCGGAATCTTCTTTCCAGAAGATCATATGGAGCAATATGGAGCTGATCATCCGGGTTTTAATGGAAACGGTCATCACCTTTGTTGTTGGCGGACTACTGATCGGTGCACCAATCTTCATTGTCCTTGCTTCAATTATTGTGTACACGATGTTCTCGCTGATGCTGATCGGTATTAATTATCTATTCATGCGTTATACCGGTGCTGACATCAGTGTCGGGTTACTGATCACCTTTTACTATCTCGCCGTGATCATTATTATAGCACCCGGCCTGGTGGCTGCTATTATAGCCGGCACGATGATTGGCGGAATGGTCGGTACGGTCGTCGGGTTGCTTATTCTGGGGGCTTGGGAACTGGTCGCCGGACTGATCTGTTTTGCGTTGTCACGTGGCGTTTTGGATTATTGCGATATGCCAGTTATGAAAAAGGCTTGATTTCTGGCGCCTTTACCATTTAAGAAATAAACGATAGTTAATGATTAGAAGCAATGTCAATAGTTTTTATCTTATTGGCATTGCTTTTATATTGGTTATTTATAGCTTTTTTTACAGTAAACTGATTTAATGGTAAATATTGTCAGGCAATGGTATAATGTTTAGGGAGACACACTCCGTTAACCTATTGGATTGAAGACCCTTAAATGGGTAGATGGGAGTACATATGAACAACGCCGATTATTTCAAAGAAATACTTACTCATTCACTTTTTTTTGAATTTGTCACCGACCAAGAACTTTATTTTGTTTATGCCAATCAGCTTTTTTATGATTGTTTTGGTTATGATGAAGCTAATCTTATAAATACCCGACTGTATAATATTATTCCGCCAATTGACCACCATCAGATCGATCAGTTAAGACTCGAAACTAAAACCAGTGGTCTTTCTGGCACCGCGTTTGTTCCGTTCATAACTAATGATGGTAAGACCATTGATATTTATTTACACTGTCGCTTTACCAAGGATCAAAAACATCTGATTTGGTCGATGTCTGATGTACAACTACTGACCTCATCTGAGCGTACCTTAATTTCCCGACTTAATCAAGCCCG
>JAITWD010000119.1 GCA_031285465.1 Lachnospiraceae bacterium | reverse complement strand
AAAGTTGAATTAAAACAACCCATCGTTGAAGAGATTTCCGCCAGTATCAAGGATGCCCAGTCGGTTATTCTGGTTGATTACCGCGGACTTACCGTGGAACAGGATACCAATCTGCGTCGTCAGCTTCGGGAAGCCGGTATTACCTATAAGGTGTACAAGAACACAATGATGAACTTTGCGTTCAAAGGAACACCTTGTGAAGCGCTGTTTCCCTATTTGGAAGGTCCCAGTGCAATGGCTGTTTCCACTGGTGATGCAACGGCTCCGGCCAGATTGCTATCGAAGTTTGCAAAGGACGCACCTAAGCTGGAGATTAAGGGAGGGGTGGTAGAAGGCGTTGCTTTCGATGCCGCCGGAGTAGCGGAAATCGCTAAGATTCCTTCCCGTGAAGAGCTGATCTCGAAGTTGCTTGGAAGCTTGCAGTCGCCGATCACCAATTTTGCCCGTGTTATGAATCAGGTGGCAGAAAAAGGCGGTGCCGGTCAATGTGAGGCACCAGCTAAGGAAGTCGCACCAGAAGTAGCAGAAGCGGCACCTGAAGTGGCAGAAGCTACCCAGGAAGCAACACCCGAAGCGGAATAAACCGCTGATCCAAAACAAAATATTACATTAATTAATGAAATCAAATGGAGGTAAATTATAATGGCAAAATTAACCGCTCAGGAACTTATTGAGGCAATTAAAGAGTTGACCGTATTAGAATTAAATGATTTAGTAAAAGCATGTGAAGAAGAATTTGGTGTATCAGCCGCTGCTGGTGTTGTGGTAGCCGCTGCTGGTGGTGAAGCTGCAGTTGAAGAAGAGAAGACCGAATTTGACGTAGAACTTTCCGACGTTGGTCCCAACAAGGTTAAAGTAATCAAAGTGGTTCGTGAGATCACCGGCCTGGGCTTAAAAGAAGCTAAGGATCTGGTTGATACCGCACCTAAGATGGTTAAGGAAGCGGCTTCTAAGGCTGAAGCTGATGATATTAAGGGAAAACTTGAAGCAGAAGGTGCTAAAGTTACCTTAAAATAATCCTAATGAATCATATACCCACTTGCGCCAATGGCAGAAAGCTTCTGCTGTTGGCGCAATTTTTACGACATAGTTTAACAATATTTCTAAAGATGCAATTAATCTGGACAATATCTTTTTCTGTTATATAATATATTATGGTGATACTTATTATTAATTATAGATGCAATTATTAAAGTTACCAAAACTTACATAAAAACATGTTGACTAGGACGCGCTGTTGTAGTAGAATGGATAATGCGCTATTGTGGTTTGGCATGCTTTTTTTGTGATATGGCCGGAATATATAGTTGCAAAATCATAAAGAACGGGGTGAAATGTCAATGGAAAAGAACAGAATACGTCCCATTGCCGCAGGCAAGAACATACGTATGAGTTATTCGCGACAGAAGGAAGTATTGGAGATGCCCAATCTGATCGAGGTCCAGAAGGATTCCTATAATTGGTTTCTGACCGAAGGACTGAAAGAGGTCTTCGATGATATATCTCCTATTGCAGATTACAGCGGACATTTAAGTCTGGAATTTGTGGACTTCGAGTTGTGTAAGAACGATGTGAAGTATTCTATTGAAAAATGTAAGGAAAGAGATGCTACCTACGCGGCTCCGTTGAAAGTAAAGGTCAGACTTTACAACAAGGAAAAGGAAGAAATCAGCGAGCATGATATCTTTATGGGAGACTTTCCCCTTATGACCGAAACCGGAACCTTTGTGATCAATGGTGCAGAGCGAGTTATCGTAAGCCAGCTGGTTCGTTCTCCCGGTATCTATTATGCTATTGGACATGATAAAATCGGTAAACAGCTGTTTTCATCAACGGTTATTCCTAACCGTGGTGCATGGCTCGAGTATGAAACCGATTCTAATGATATATTCTATGTTCGGGTTGACCGGACTAGAAAGGTGCCGATCACCGTTTTGTTGCGGGCGATTGGTTTGGGTACCAACGATGAGATCAGGGAATTGTTTGGTGATGATCCAAAGATAGAGGCTAGTTTTGGTAAAGACGTTGCGGAGAGTTATCAGGAAGGTCTTTTGGAGTTATATAAAAAAATCCGTCCAGGGGAACCGCTTAGTGTGGAAAGTGCCGAGAGCTTGATCCACTCCATGTTTTTTGATCCCAGACGTTATGACCTGGCTAAGGTTGGACGCTATAAATTTAATAAAAAATTGGCCCTCCGTAACCGTGTCAGACGAATGACACTGGCGGAAGATGTTATAGATATGTCGACCGGTGAAGTGCTTGCCAGTGCAGGAACTACTATCACCGCGGAACTGGCTGATGAAATTCAAAACGCAGCAGTTCCTGGAATTTTAATACAAACCGAGGAACGGAATGTCCGTGTTTTATCCAATATGATGGTTGATCTGTCTCATTATGTGGACTGCGATCCTAAGGATTTCGGCATTAATGAATTGGTTTATTATCCGGTTCTGGCACAGATACTGGAAGAGTTTGCCAGTGATCCCGATGGCCTTGGAGAGGCGCTTAAGAAGAATATACACGAGCTGATCCCGAAGCATATCACAAAAGAAGATATAATTGCTTCAATTAATTATAATATCCATTTGGAATATGGTATTGGCCACGCTGACGACATTGATCATTTGGGCAATCGCCGCATACGTGCAGTAGGTGAATTGTTGCAGAACCAGTACAGGATAGGTCTGTCACGTTTAGAGCGTGTGGTTCGTGAGCGGATGACCACTCACGATGCTGAAGAGGTTTCACCTCAGGTATTGATCAATATCAAGCCGGTGCAGGCGGCTGTTAAAGAGTTCTTCGGTTCGTCCCAGTTGTCCCAGTTTATGGATCAGAATAATCCGCTTGGTGAATTGACCCATAAGCGGCGTTTGTCAGCCCTGGGCCCAGGGGGATTGTCCCGTGATCGTGCCGGTTTTGAGGTTCGTGACGTGCACTATTCCCACTATGGCCGGATGTGTCCTATTGAGACGCCGGAAGGTCCCAACATCGGTTTGATCAACTCTCTGGCCTCATATGCGCGGATCAATGAATATGGATTTATTGAAGCACCTTACCGTAAGATAGATAAATCCGATCCGGAGAATCCGATAGTTACCGAAGCGGTTGCCTATATGACGGCAGACGAGGAGGATAATTATCATGTGGCCCAAGCCAATGAAGCACTGGATGATAAGGGTCATTTTGTGAGAAACAATGTGGCTGGTCGTTATATGGATGAAACCAGTGAATACCCTAAAGAGACCTTTGATTATATGGATGTTTCACCGAAGATGGTCTTTTCGGTTGCAACAGCGCTGATTCCTTTCTTGGAAAATGATGATGCCAACCGGGCGTTGATGGGTTCTAACATGCAACGTCAGGCAGTACCGTTGTTGAAGACCGAATCACCGGTGGTCGGTACTGGTATGGAACCGAAAGCGGCAGCCGACTCGGGAGTTTGTATAATTGCGCAGAAGCCGGGAACGGTGACCTATGTTTCGGCCAATAAGATTAAGATTACCTGTGATGATGGCGAGAAGATTGAACATCGTTTGAATAAATTTAGTCGTAGTAACCAAAGTAACTGCTACAACCAAAAGCCGATCGTGTTTAAAAATGATCGTGTGGATAAAGGGGATGTCATTGCGGATGGCCCGTCCACCGATAATGGCGAGCTGGCGCTGGGCAAGAATCCGTTAATCGGATTTATGACCTGGGAAGGGTTTAACTACGAGGATGCGGTACTATTAAGTGAGCGGCTTGTACAAGAGGATGTCTACACCTCAGTCCACATTGAAGAATATGAAGCCGAAGCACGGGATACCAAGCTGGGGCCGGAAGAGATCACCAGAGATGTTCCGGGTGTCGGTGATGAAGCCCTGAAGGATTTGGACGAAGACGGTATCATTCGTATCGGTGCCGAGGTTCGTGCCGGAGATATACTGGTTGGTAAGGTAACACCAAAGGGTGAGACCGAATTGACGGCCGAAGAACGCCTGTTACGGGCAATCTTTGGTGAGAAGGCACGTGAGGTCAGGGATACCTCCCTTAAGGTTCCCCATGGCGAATATGGTATTGTTGTGGATGCTAAGGTGTTTACCCGGGAAAATGGAGACGAATTGTCGCCCGGTGTTAATCAGGCGGTGCGTATCTATATTGCCCAGAAGCGTAAGATTTCGGTGGGTGACAAGATGGCTGGCCGTCATGGGAATAAGGGTGTTGTTTCCCGGGTTCTTCCGGTGGAAGATATGCCCTACCTGCCTAATGGTCGTCCGTTAGATATAGTGCTCAACCCGTTGGGCGTGCCTTCGCGTATGAACATCGG
>JAITWD010000065.1 GCA_031285465.1 Lachnospiraceae bacterium | reverse complement strand
ACCGTTAAAATCCGCAAAGGATATACACGTGATTCGGTTAATGCGGTTGAAATAGCCCGGATAGCCGAACAATGTGGTGCTTCGGCCATTGCCGTTCACGGGCGGACCCGCGATCAGTTTTATGCCGGTAGTGCTGACTGGGAGATAAGTGCCGCGGTAAAGGATGCGGTAGACATACCGGTAATCGGCAGCGGTGATGTAACCGATGGGCCATCTGCAAAAGCAATGCTTGTGCAGACGGGATGTGATGGGATAATGATCGGTCGGGCTGCCCGTGGCAATCCGTGGATTTTTGACCAGATTGGTCACTATTTGCAAACGGGTGAAACGATGGAGAAACCGCCGCTATCCCAAATCCGGGAAACGGTTTTACGTCATACCGAACTGATGGTGCACTATAAGGGGGAGTATACCGGTATTCGCGAGATGCGTAAGCATGTGGCATGGTATACTGCCGGTTATCCACACTCGGCGGGGATGCGCCGTAGGGTCAATGAAATAGAGACGGTTGCTCAATTAAAGGAAATGATCATGACCCTGACCGATCCGCAGTAAACCAACCGGTCGGTCGTGTTGGTCAATGCGACATATTCTTATTCCGCCTAGCATATCTTCCATATATAGAAGAGAATGATTTGAAAAATCATCGATTTTTCAAATTTTTTATTCAGGCAGTTTCGCAGATGTAATCTGCGAAATGCAATGGGAATGATTTGAAAAATCATCGATTTTTCAATTTTTTATTCAGGCAGTTTTGCAAGCGAGTTTGTAAAATGCAGGAGTGTATGAGATGATGCGCGACAATATAAATGAAGAGAAGGTTCGTAGTCTGCTTTACTTCGGCTTGCAGGAGGGTGAATGTGCTAAGCAAAGCCGTTGGGATAAAGTGCCGGCGCCGGTCTTTAGGGTTGCCCGAAAGGGAAAAATGCAGGAGGGACGACTTCAATATTTTTATGTGCCGATTCCCGAGTATTATATCGGGCAGAAAAATCAGCAAACCATTGGCTTTCGGTTAATCAAGAGGAACCGAAAAGAATGGCCGGTGGAAAAGCTGTACGATTACCTGCGGGAGGCAATGGCATGGGTTAAGCCCGATGATTATTATGTTCATCCAGCGATCCGTCTTCGCCTGGGTGGAGAAGCAGATGGAGACCTGCCGCCGCTTTCATTGATGGAGGTCATGATGAGCGAGGCGAAAAAAAGTAAAAATGTAGCTATCCGCCTACCGGACGAACGACAGTATGGGGTGGCGGAGTTGTTGATCCATTTGTTGAAGCCTTACCTGCCCCGCATTAACACCATCGCGATTATGGGTGAGACGTCCCTTTATGAAGAACTGGAGGAATATTTTTACGAAGAATATGGGATAATGGTCAATCGCATCAAGCGCCCACAAAAAGATGCATTACTGATCGACTTTTGGTCAGGAGAGCAGGAAACGGTTAATTTTCTTGACACTATGGTGAAAAATGGGTATAATACGAAGGTTAATTGATAAGATGAATTACCTATACAAGCTAGGCAATTGTTAGTGGCCGGTTTTATAATGACCGATGATAATGTTGGATTGAGTGATGATTTATTGGTACAGAAAGGGTGAGGTTTGTCATGGAAGAAAAAAAGAATATTTTGACCTACGAGGGATTACGGAAATACGAAGATGAGCTACAGGAATTAAAGGTGGTTCGCCGTAAAGAGGTGGCGGAAAAGATTAAAGAGGCAAGAGAGCAGGGCGACCTTTCGGAAAATGCCGAGTACGATGCCGCTAAAGATGAACAGCGGGATATAGAAGCCCGGATTGAGGATCTGGAGAATATTCTTAAAAATGCCGAGGTGGTTTTGGAAGATGAAGTGGATCTGGACAAGATCAATATTGGTTGCCGGGTAAAGCTTTATGATATGGAATATGAGGAAGAGGTTGAGTACAAGATTGTCGGTTCAGCCGAAGCCAACAGCCTTCAGGGGCGGATTTCCAATGAATCGCCGGTGGGTAAGGCACTGATCGGTTGTCAGGTCGGAGAAACCGTTGCGGTAGAAACGCAAAACGGCATCATTAAATTCAAGGTACTAGAAATACAACGATCCAATTAATCATTTTAGAGATTTATGGAGGCAGATATGTCAGAGCAGGTGAACAACAATCCTCCGGTGGAAAAACCTCCGGTGGAGAAACCTCCAATGGAGGTAGATATCCATCAGTTGTTGAAGGTACGGCGGGAAAAACTCTCCAATTTACAGGATAGCGGCAAGGATCCCTTTCAGGTAATGAAGTATGAGGTGACCCACCATAGCAAAGAGATCAAAGATAATTTTGACCAACTAGAAGGGCAGAACGTTTCCATCGCCGGTCGGATCATGGCTAAGCGGGTAATGGGCAAGGCATCCTTTTGTAATGTGCAGGACCTGCCGGGAAATATTCAGTGTTATGTTGCCCGGGATAGCGTCGGTGAAGAGGTTTACGCCGATTTTAAGAAATATGATGTCGGCGATATTGTAGGTATTAAGGGGGAGGTCTTCCGCACCCAAAAGGGCGAGATGTCGGTGCATGTTGGGGAACTTAAGCTGTTATCCAAGAGCCTCCAGATCTTGCCGGAGAAATATCATGGCTTGGTTAATACCGATATCCGTTACCGGCAGCGGTATACCGATCTGATCATGAATGAAGAGGTTAAGGACACCTTTGTCAAGCGGTCACAGATTATCAGTGCTATTCGTCGTTACTTGGATGGACAAGGTTTCCTTGAGGTGGAAACACCAATGCTGGTGTCCAATGCCGGCGGTGCCGCCGCGCGTCCGTTTGAAACCCATTTCAATGCTTTGGACGAGGATGTGAAGCTGCGTATTTCGCTGGAGCTTTATTTAAAGCGACTGATCGTTGGCGGAATGGAGCGGGTTTATGAGATTGGCAGGGTATTCCGCAATGAAGGTCTGGATACGCGTCATAACCCGGAATTTACCCTGATGGAGTTATATCAGGCCTATACCGATTACTATGGCATGATGGAATTGACCGAGAATCTATATCGACATGTGGCGGCCGAAGTTTTGGGAACGACTGTAGTGCCCTATGGCGATCAGATGATCGATCTGGGTAAGCCGTTTGTGCGCTTAACAATGGTAGATGCCGTGAAGCAGTATGCCGGAGTAGATTTTGCTACCGTGAACAGCTTAGAAGAGGCACGTCGTCTGGCGGATGAAAAGGGTGTCCACTATGAGAAACGCCATAAGAAGGGCGACATCCTCAGTTTATTTTTCGAAGAATATGTCGAGGAGCATTTGGTACAACCGACCTTTATTATGGATCATCCCATTGAGATTTCGCCATTAACTAAGAAGAAGCCGGATAATCCGGAATATACGGAACGTTTCGAACTTTTTATCACCGGACGGGAGATGGCCAACGCCTATTCCGAGTTAAATGACCCGCTGGATCAACGGGAGCGTTTCCTGGCGCAGGAGGAATTACGCGCACAAGGTGATGAAGAGGCTAACAGCATTGATGAGGACTTCCTCAATGCATTGGAGATCGGAATGCCGCCGACCGGTGGGATTGGCTATGGGATCGACCGGTTGGTAATGTTATTGACCAATTCGCCGGCGATAAGGGATGTGTTGTTGTTTCCGACTATGAAGACCTTAGACAAATAAATCCAGTGTTTATGCGGGTTTGCCCCCTATTATCATGCTGCTGCAACAAATTCAGAACGAATAAAAAGGAATAATACTCCTATGTACGTTCTTGGTTGTGCGAATCCAATCAAACATTGTACCTTTAAGGACATTTTTTCTAAAAGAAATTTTAGAGGAATGTCCTTTTTGTTATGGTCAAAAAAAAAAATTTGGAGTAAAAGAGCATGAGTTTTACAGCGTTAGGAGCAGCAATCGAAAAGGATACAAATGTATTATTTGAAATCAATAGTAGCCGTCTATGGCTTTATTAATGGTTGCTTTGATAGCATGGATTTGTATGTGTGTTGAAATAAGCAGTGCTTGCTATTCTTGTCAAAATCAGTTAGAAGCGGCGGTGTAAATCCGATTGGTAAAAAATAATGTGATTTTTACAGTTAGGTTAGAAAAATAATCCGTAAGGCATTATCCGGTTAATTACGATTTTACAAGCGTTAATACTTGCACAATTCCACTTTTATATACGCTGCTCATCTTGAATCCTTCTTTTGAAAAGTCAGTTTCAATTTCGTGGGCGGTGAAAAACTTTCCTGTGAGACGAACAAGCTTCAAAATGGCGTTTATTATTTTACGAATAGGATAAGGAAAAAAAGGATCAGCGATATAAAGACACCCGCCTGGCTTCAGAATCTTTGAGGCTTCTTTTATAAAACCTGCCTTATCTGAAAAATGATGATAAGCCATGCAGGCAGTTAGAACATCAAACTGACAATCAGAGAAGGGCGTGTTTTCGCAAGGTGAACGCTGGATCGTCATATCTGGGCATTTTTTTCTGGCGACAGCAATCATTTCATCTTCAACATCAATGCCATAGCCATGTATGCTTGTGCTACTAGCCATCTTTCGGAGCACATATCCTGTGCCACAGCCAACATCTAGCACTGAAAACCCATCTTGTAGTTTTACTTGAGAAAGCAGCGCATTATAAAACTTACTTGATAATTTTCCTTCAAAGCCACTATCATAAGAAGCAGCACGTTTGTCAAACTTAAAATCTTTCTGTGATGGTTTCATATTCAAGTCTCCTTAAATTCAATGAGTATGTGTATGGTGCATATCCGGTGTATGAAGGTGGTCATGCTGTAGCTTTTCGTGGGTATGTAAATGGCTGTGTTCCTTAACCGGATTATTGTGAGTATGATTATGATGCTCGTCAGAGTGGCTATGGCGGTGCTCGTGCTCAATAAATTCATGGGTGTGTTCATGGTGATGTTTTTCTGAAGCGGCAAAGTACGCTCCAATTACCATGACAACAATGGCAATTACGAAAGATACGGAAAGAGGTTGATTAAAAAATATAAAGGACAATCCAACTCCGATGAACGGAGCAATTGCATAAAAAATGCTTGTTCTTGCGGCGCCAAGTTCTCGTTGAGCAAGTATGTAGAAATAGATACTGAGCCCATATGCAAAAAAGCCGAGCAACAGCGCCAAAACGATGTATGGGACATTCTTCGAGTATTCTCTTATTGCAAGAGCGATGATCAACGCACCTATACCAGAACCAAAGCCTTTCACAACAACAATCTGCAAGGGGTCATTCAATGACAGCATGCGGGTGCAGTTGTTTTCAAAGCCCCAGAAAACACAGGCGATAAGCACAAGAACAGAGCCTAATGAAAATGATAAACTGCTTATGTCATCAAAGGACAAAATAACACAAGAAAGTGTAATAAGCGTGATTGCTACCCACATTCGACGGCCAACCGTTTCCTTAAAAATCAGCAGTGCAATAACAGCAGTCGCAACTATTTCAAAATTATTTAAAAGGGAGGCGTTTGCCGGGGTGGTCATAGTTAATCCGAACATCAACGCTATGGGAGCGGCTATATCCAACGCAATCATACCGAAAATGTAAGGCAATTCTTTTTTGGTTATCTTTGCTTCTTTATGTTTGGTTCGCTTGGTTTTCCTGAAAAGGTTTAAAATAGCCATTCCCAAACCTGCACCCAAGTAGAGAAATGCCGCAATAAGCGTGGGCGGTAATTCTTTTAGCAATACCTTTGAAAGGGGTGAGCTAACTCCATAGCACGCCGCTGCAAAAATGGCATATAAAATTGGTAGCCTTGGAATCGACTTCATATTCATTTGCTTTCAACTCCTAACGAGGAAAGGGTAATCCTCTCAATTTCCTTTTGAACATTCTGAGCTGGTAAAATGTGTCCTGTAAAATGAAGTACGCCAATAAGACCGTTTAAAATAAATCCTGCTGTTATTTTAGACGAGGCAACATGAAAATCACCATCTGAAATACCTTTTTCGATTAATAGCTCAATATCAGGACACAACTTTTCCAAAATACCATGCATCACCATATGAAATTCGGGCGTGTTCACAACCTTGTCATTCATTAAAGGTAATGTTTCCTCTACGTGTGCGGAAAACATATGAAGCACTTTCTTGATACAAGACAGCGCACTTTCATCGCTTTGTGCCAGGATTTCTGAAAAATGAGCGGTTAGGCTGGTCACATAGCTTGTTATCGCTTCTTCTAAAAATACGTCTTTTGATTTAAAATAATAATAGAATAAGCCGGTTGCAACATTTGCCCGGCTAATTACATTTTGAATTGAAACACCAGAGCTGCCTTCAGTTAAGAAAAGGTCAATTCCTATGTCTAATAGTTCCTGTCTTCTTTCATCAGGTGGTTTCACTGTTCTCGCCATAATAAAATCCCTCATTGAATATTGTTCAGTAAGGAGATTGTAACACACTGAATATCATTCAGTCAAGAGTAATGTCAGGGCATAAATCAGTCCTTTTTTATAAATAGTTGCGACACTCTTAAGTGAAACATATGTATTAACCATAGAAATTGCTTTGCGTAACCGGCTTGTTCCAGTAGCTCCATAATCGTTATGGAAGCTTTATTTTCCGACGATGAAGAGCCTTGATCGGTAAAAGCCAGTAAACATGCAGGCTTCTTTTTTAATGGGCACTGCAATTACCCTCCTGATTATTTTGTCACTTTTTTGTTTTGGAGTTATCAAAGGGCGATACATCAATATCAACCGGAACAAAGCCATTAGGCAGTGCTCCGGGAATAATGCCATTTTTGCGAAGCATCTGGACGTTCTGGGCTAAGATTTTTTCGCGTAGGGAGTTCCCGATGTCATCCGATGGCACCAACGACTGCGAGACCGCTGGCGGTGATGATGCGTTCATTTGTAAATTCAATTTTCATGTGGGCGACTCCTAATATGAGGTGTTTTCACTATTATATCAGAAAAATGTTTCACCCATTGGGTGAAATGAAAATTTGGTCGAAAATAATTGAGTGTTACCGTAAATATGCAAAAAAAACTGTAATGCTGATTAATGATGATTTGACAAAACGGCGATATCATGATGATATCGCCGTTTTGCCGCGTGATTTATGAATTTACCGAAACATCCATGTTTAATTTCCGCTGTATCGGTCAGAGCATATTAATCATCAAAATTATACTTTATCCATATATCAAATTTAGCATTGACTCGGTCGGCGGCTTCCCGTGTAAACCAAGTAATTTCGCCATCACTTGAGAGGATAGCACTTGCGGAATTACCGTTATTGGAAAATAAGGGTGTTTTGCACACACCATTAAAATACCATCCGCCGGCTTCAACAATGTTTGCGGGTCCGCCCATTCTGGCTAATTTATAAGTGGCCGAGCTTCCGCCAGGCAATGTAATGTAATCACTATAGCGAAGACCAAATAAACCGCCATAACCATATGTTTGGCCAGGAGTCCATAAATTCGGTTGGCTAAAGAGGATTAGCTCGTCCAATCCACTGCTGTCGCCTTTAGGCCCTTGTGGCCCGGTGGCACCGGTATCACCTTTAGGTCCCTGCGGCCCGGTGGCACCGGTAGCACCGGTAGCACCGGTATCGCCTTTAGCACCCTGCGGCCCGGCTGCGCCGGTATCGCCTTTAAGTCCCTGCAGTCCGGTGGCACCGGTATCGCCTTTAAGTCCCTGCAGTCCGGTAGCACCGGTGTCGCCTTTAAGTCCCTGCAGTCCGGTAGCACCGGTGTCGCCTTTAAGTCCCTGTGGTCCGATATCACCGACATCGCCTTTAGGCCCTTGCGGCCCGATATCACCGGTATCGCCTTTAAGTCCCTGCGGCCCAATATCACCGACATCGCCTTTAAGTCCCTGCGGCCCAATATCACCGACATCGCCTTTAGGCCCGTGCGGCCCGATATCACCGGTGTCGCCTTTAAGT
>JAITWD010000054.1 GCA_031285465.1 Lachnospiraceae bacterium | reverse complement strand
AGTCTTCACACTGACCATTCCAACAGTAGGTACACATCTTTTCCCGTTCAATGCCAACAGCATCTAACATGTCGTCCAGAAGATTGTATTTGAGCGAGGTGAATTTGAGTTTAACCTCGATCTGCTTAACCATCGCCTGGTATTCCGGTGTCCGCCAATCGGAGTAGGCGGTCAGGTCAAGATGCCTATCCCCTTCCATTTCCTTGATGATCCGCCTGGTGATCAGCGCCATCTCCGAACTGGAACGGGAAAAATTCAAGTACTTACAACTATATAAAAGTGGCGGACAGGCAGGACGGACATGTACCTCGCGAGCCCCATTGCGTAATAAAAACTCACTGGTTTCACTCAACTGGGTTCCCCGAACAATGGAGTCGTCAATGATCAACAGACGTTTATCTTTGATCAACTCATGCACCGGGATCAGCTTCATCTTCGCGATCAGATCCCGCTGATCCTGAATGGTCGGCAAAAAGGAACGCGGCCAGGTCGGCGTATATTTGATCAACGGCCGGGAAAAAGGAATCCCCGACCGACCGGCATAACCGATCGCATGAGCCACCCCCGAATCGGGTACCCCCGCCACAATATCGGTCTCCACATTGTCCCGGCCTGCCAGGGCCGCGCCGCATCGGTAACGCATCTCTTCCACGCCGATCCCTTCATAGGATGAAGATGAATAGCCATAGTATACCCACAAAAAGGTGCAGATCTTCATCTTCTCGCCCGGCTTCGCCAGGGTTTCCACCCCTTCAGGGGTCACTACCACAATCTCGCCCGGTCCCAACTCCCGCACGCCGGTATAGCCCAAGTTAAGATAGGCAAAGCTTTCAAAGGAAATACAACAGGAACCCTCCTTCTTACCGATACTCACCGGTGTCCGCCCCATCCGGTCACGCGCGGCGATAATGCCCTTGCTGGTCATCACCAGGATGGTCATCGACCCCTCGATCATCTGCTGGGCATATTGAAGCCCCTCCACCAGATGTTCCTTCTGATTGATAAGTGCCGCCACCATCTCAGTCGGATTGATATCACCGCCACTCATTTCCAGAAAATGTGAGTTACCTTCCTTAAAAACCGCCTCGGCCAAGGTCGACATATTGTTGATCTTACCGACACTAACGATCGCATAGGTGCCATGATGGGACCGCACGATCAGCGGTTGAGGCTCATAATCGGAAATACAGCCGATTCCCATATTGCCTTCCATTGCATTGACATCCTTATCAAACTTGGTGCGAAAAGGCGCATTCTCAATATTGTGGATTGCCCGGTCAAAGCCCTTTTCTTTGGAATAAACCGCCATCCCCGCCCTTCTTGTTCCCAAGTGGGAATGATAATCGGTCCCAAAAAATAAATCAAACACACAATCTGTTTTTGCTGCCACTCCGAAAAAACCGCCCATAAATCCTCCGTTAAAACCTTCTGCGATAAATTTTGTCTTTATTTTTAAGTTGAAATCAGCCTCTGAACCAATCTTTACTGGTCAATTATCCATGATCCGGCCAATAAAGCCGTTGACCCGATCATTATCCGAATTGAATATTTCCTCCGGTGTGCCCTGTGCCCGGATCACGCCCTGCTCCATAAAGATGACCCGGTCGGAAACCTCACGGGCAAACTGCATCTCGTGGGTTACGATGATCATCGTCATCCTGGTCTTGGCCAGATCCTTGATCACCTTAAGCACCTCACCGGTTAATTCCGGATCCAGTGCCGAGGTTGGCTCATCAAAGAACAATAGCTGTGGCTTAAGTGCCAACGCCCGGGCAATCGACACCCGCTGTTGTTGCCCCCCTGAAAGCTGAAAGGGATAGGCGGTTGCCTTATCGGTCAGACCCAAAAGCTCCAGTAATTCCGTCGCCCGTTGTTGCGCCTCTTCTTTCGGGATCCGTGCCACACTGATCGGTGCATCCATAATGTTTTTTAGTACATTCATATGCGGAAACAGATTGAAATTCTGGAAAACCAGCCCAAAATAACGCTGGATTTCCCGCAATTTCTGCTTGGGGGCATAGACACATCTCCCCCCCTCTTCCCATGCCGTCCGCTCACCAAGGTAGGTTAGTTCGCCACCATCCATTCGCTCCAGCAAGGTGGCACACCGCAACAAGGTAGACTTTCCCGAACCCGATGGTCCGATAATGGATAACACCTCCCCCTCCTTAACCGACAGGGAAATATCGCTGATAACCTCCAGACCGTCAAAGCCTTTTCTCATATGGGAAATATCCAGCAAATTCATCACACTTTCCTCATTTCTATTTATCACATAATCCTAGCGATAGTAATTCAGTCGCTTTTCTAACCGTTCCATGCCCAGTGCCACCAGCAGGTTGAAAATATAATAAAATACTCCGGCGGTCATCAATGGCATAATATTAGACTCACTTGAAGCGATCTGCTTTGCCACCGTAAACATCTCCTCCTGCGCCAGAACAAATGCCAGCGAGGTATCCTTAACCAGGGTAATGGTTTCATTGGTCACTGGCGGTAAAATGCGCTTGATCACCTGCGGCAGGATAATCTTAAAAAAGGTCTGCCCTTTCTGATAACCCAGTACCTTGGCTGCCTCATACTGCCCCACCGGCATCGACTCAATCCCACTTCGGTAAATTTCCGCAAAGTAGGCCGCATAGTTAAGGGCAAAGGCAATAATGATCGCCGGAAAGCGAAAGCCCCCAAGGTCTACCTTAAAAAGAAAAAAAGGACCAAAATAAATAACGATCAATTGTAGCATCAATGGCGTACCACGCATGATTGATATGTATAATTTGGTAATATTACTCACCACCCGATTGCGGGACATCCGTCCAAAGGAAAAAAGCAATCCCAAGGGCAGAGAAAATATCAATGTCAGCAGGAATATTTCCACCGATGTGATCATTCCGCCGCCTAATTGGAGTAGCATGTTTGTAAATGCCATTTTGGTTACCTGTGATATTACCTTTCTATGATGATTCCTAAGGAAATACTGATTAAAACAGTATTTCCTTAGACGCTCCGCTGGATGCGCACGGATTTAACTAGGAAAACACTGATTTAATCAGTGTTTCCCTAGTTAATCTGGATTTACTTACCTAAACAAACGCTATCCTCTATTCCGTACTTGATCGCCAGTTCCATGAAGATCCCGTCTTCGACGATTTCCAACAAGGCGGTTTCCACCTCATCCTTTAATTCCTCATTCCCCTTAAGGAAACCAATGCCATACTGCTCGGTGGCAAGCTTATCGCTCAACATCATAAAAATATCCGCACGAGCCGCCAACTGCCGTTCCGCCACACCGATATCCACCGCGACCGCGTCGATCGCACCCGCCTCCATATCCATAAAAGCGGTATTATAATCGGCATATTGCACCAGTTCGCCAAAGGTATCGGTCAACTCGGCATTGTCCTCAAGAGCTGATAATGCTGACGAATCCTTCTGTACCCCCACCGGCCGGCCAGCCAGATCGGCAAATGTTGCTATGCCACTGTCGGTCTTTACAACAATAACCTGTGAGCTGTCAACATAAGGGATCGACCAGGTATAATCGTCTTCCCTGCCGTTGATGGTAAAACCGTTCCAAATACAATCGATACTTCCTGAAGAAAGTTCCATATCTTTGCTGTCCCAGTCGATCGGTTGCTTAACCAGTTCCCATCCGTTACGTTCACAAACCTCCGCCGCCAGTTCAAGATCAAATCCGGTGTACTCGCCGGACTCATCCCGGTATCCATATGGCGGAAATTCTGCATCAAAACCCACCGTAAAGGTTCTGCCGCTTTCTGCTCCACAACCAGCTAATACCAATCCTGCCAGTGTTGTAACCGTTGCCAGTGCCAGCACCTTTTTAACCGTCCTCATCACTTTGTTTGCTTTAATGATTGTTTTAGTTATTCTTTTCATTGTTTACATCCTCCCTTAAAAAAACACTTTATTTCTTTAGCAAACTAAAGTGTACCAAAATCGGTCGTTTCTGTCAATTAAACTTTTGTTCATATCGCCTTATATACCTTACATACTGCTACCGTTAAACCTTTGCTCATATACCGATACTGACTCCAGTATTTCCATTGCATATTGAGGA
>JAITWD010000001.1 GCA_031285465.1 Lachnospiraceae bacterium | reverse complement strand
CAGTTTCGCAGATATGATCTGCGAAATGCATGGGGAATAGTCTGAAATTGAACAGCTAAAACGTTCTAAGCACAGGAAGGCATAGCGCAAATATGGATAAAACCAACCATTTAAAGGTCCTGATCGTTGATGATATGGAAATCAACGTTGACATATTAGCCAATATCATAGAGGCACTCGGTTATAGCCCGCTACGCTCCCAAAGTGTTGAGGAAGCGCTAACCATTATTAAAGGTGTATTGCCGCAATTGATCCTGTTTGACGTATCCATGCCCGGCAAGGATGGCTATGAATTGATAACCCTCTTGAAGAAAAATCCGGTCACACGGGAAATTCCTGTGATTTTTATCTCTGCGATGGACTCAATGAAGGATAAGATCAAGGGATTGGAGCTTGGAGCGGCCGATTTTATCACCAAGCCCTTCGAGGCCACCGAGGTGACCATGCGGGTGAAGAACCATATGGAAAACTATCGGATGAAGCAGGAGTTAGAAACCTTTAATCACCGCCTGCATCGGATGTTAACCCAGCAAACCACCAAAATTGAGAACGAGAAAAAAGAAATCCTTTGTTCCCTTGCCCGTCTGGTTGCAGAAAAATGTGGAACCAGAGAAGGTCATTTGGAAAAGGTGGCAGCCAACAGTCGCCTCCTGGCACAGGGGTTAAAACTATTGGCACTGCATGAGGCAGAAATAACCGAAGATTTTATTGATTCGATCGAAGTGGCTTCCAAATTACATGATATCGGTCGTCTGTGGGAGTGTCAGGAGCCACCGCTACCTCATACCGAAGCGGGTGTGCGCATCCTTGAAGAACTATTACATAATGAGCAAAAGAACGAATTTCGCGAGATTGCCCTTGCGATCATCCGTTTTCATCATACCGATTGGGCATCACCGGCGGGCGACCATTCACTCAGGGTTAACGAAGCGATTCCGCTGGCGGCACGCATCGTGCGTATTGCCAATGATTTTGACCGGTTTATCAACGCTACGCCAAAGGGGCAGGCGGACGAAAGCCTTCAAAAGATCCGAGACGGGATCGGGCGTGAGTATGACCCCGAACTTGCCAGCGTTTTTATTAGGATTGAGCGTCAATTATACCGGTAACATAACGGGAACCAGATCACCGTTACAATATTATATATAAATTGCGCATAATAAAAAATAATGTTAAGATAAATGGTGACGGTTAATACCGAAGCTGATCTTTAGGAGTGAGCAAGCATGAAAAAAATAAGAGTACTAGTAGTAGATGATTCTTTTGTGATCCGCAATGTATTGGAACAAAGTCTCAATGCCGATCCACAGCTGGAGGTGGTGGCGACCGCCAGTGATGCATATGAAGCAAGAGATTTAATCATAAAATTACGCCCCGATGTAATGACCCTTGATATTGAGATGCCGCGGATGAACGGACTGGATTTCCTTCGCCGGTTAATGCCACAGTACCCCATGCCGGTGGTGGTGGTCAGTTCGCTGGACGACCGGGTTTTCGATGCGTTGGAGGCTGGTGCGGTGGATTTTGTACATAAACCGGCCGGATTGACCCGCAGCCAGCTGAGCGAGTTTATGAAGCAGGAGTTAAATGAAAAGGTGAAGGTGGCCTTTACCGTCAGGGTCGGTGCCCGACCAAGGCGTGCGACGAGCAGTCCCGTAGACGCTAAGCTGACCGGAAGCAGTGATAAGGATATTGTCGCGATCGGTGCCTCTACCGGTGGTACCGAAGCCATCTTTGATGTGGTCAGCAAGTTTAATACCGATATTCCAGGGGTGGTCATCGTTCAACATATGCCACCAGGTTTTACGGCAATGTATGCTGAGCGGATGAATAACCAGTGTAAGGTTGCCGTTAAGGAGGCGCAAAACGGTGATAAGGTTAAGCAGGGACTGGTCCTGCTGGCACCCGGCGATAAGCAGATGCGGGTGATAAAGGAAAGAGATGGCTATCATGTCGAATGCAAATTCGGCGAGAAGGTCAGTGGTCATTGTCCGTCGGTCAATGTGCTGTTCAATTCGGTGGCAGTGGCGGCGAAGGATAAAGCCGTCGGGGTCATTTTAACCGGCATGGGAGGCGATGGTGCCGAAGGATTGATGGAAATGCACCGTCAGGGTGCCGTCACTATCGGCCAGGATGAGGTTACCAGTGCTGTATATGGGATGCCCAAGGTAGCTTATGAGATGGGGGCAGTAACCTATCAGGTGGGACTGCCGGTAGTGGCTTCCAAAATATACAGTGTCCTAAATAATCGCCACTGATCCGGGGGAATTTTACCTACTGTTATGCAGCCTTTGGTGGTATGTTTGAAAGCGGCGGAGCCGCGACTGGGAATAAGGATGGGTGTAAACATGAGGATTTTAATAGCGGAAGATAATTTTGCCAGCCGGAAATTCATGCAGAAGTATTTGAGTACATATGGTGATTGTGATATTACGATCGATGGAGATGAGGCGGTTGAGGCCTTTGTGATGGCCCTTGAGGATGGAGAACCATATGATTTGATCTGTCTGGATATTATGATGCCAGTACGGGATGGCTATCAGGTCTTAAAGGAAATCAGGGAAATTGAGAAGGATGCCGGACGGGTCGGTGATGAGGCGGTTAAGATCATCATGACCTCGGCGCTCAATGCCGAGCGAAATATTAAGGCGGCTTTTGATATGGGATGCACCGTATATTGTGCGAAACCGATCGATCTGGAACGTTTCGCCGAAGTGCTGAATAAGATAGGGATCATTTAAGGTGACCGGTCAACCATCTCTAAAAGGGTTGTCCCAATAAAGTGGAGTGATTTATTAAAATGCAATCTTACATCGGAGTAGAAGACAATTTTTTGCTGGAAAATGGCTATCTGGTCGCCCGATTGGAGGAAATCGTGCTGGCAGCGGAGGAAGCGCAGCGGTTTACCCAGGACGATATTAATGAGCTGTTTCGGAGTATGCATACCATTAAAAGTTCCGCCGGCATTATGATGTATGAGAATATCAGCATCCTCGCCCATAAGCTGGAGGATGTATTTTACTATCTTCGCGAAACCTATCCCCCGTCGGTTCCCCATGAAAAACTGGTCGAAGGTATTCTTTTGACTGCCGACTTCATCACGGCACAACTGGTTAAGATCCAGGCAGGTGAGGTGGCCGATGGTGATGCGACAGAGATTATCGCCTACTTGGAAGATTTTTTACATAAGATTAAGGAGGACATCGGAACTAAAAGTGATGCTATTCCGGAAAACCGATATATTCAGCCGACTCATTTTTATGTGGCGCCAAAGGCAGGAGAGGCGAAAAAGTACTACCGCATTTCGCTTTACTATCGTCTCGGCACACAGATGAGTAACGTACGGGCCTATTCCACTATTTTTGCCCTCAAACCGCTGGCGGAAGAAATGATCTTTTCACCGGCGTCGATCATGACCGATAACGATACCGCCGGTATTATTATGCGTGAAGGTTTTCATATTCAGATCCAAAGTCAGTATCCTGAAGAAAAGCTTCGCGAACTTGTGGCGGATAGCTCCGGTGAAAAGGAGATTGAAATAACCGACAGCTCGGTAGAGGAATTTTTGCGGGGATTTCCCGAAAAAACGGGAGAATTTCCGATCATTCGGCTGGATGATGACTGGCGGGAGGGTGATCAGGAAGAAGAATTGGTACCCGGTGCGTATGTTATTCAAAAGGAGGCCGGCAAAGGCACCAGTCTGGTGGGGAACCGACCGTCGGTATCCGCCAGTCAGGACATGATCAGTATACCGACCGAAAAGATCGATCAACTGAGCGAATTGGTGGAAGAGCTGGCAGCAAGCAGAGAAAATGGCGACAGAGACCGGTTGATCGAACAGATCCAGGAAATGGTGTTTTCGATGCAAAAGGTTCCGTTTAAGTTGATCGCCCGTAAGCTGAACCGGGCGGTTTATGATATCAGCCGGAAGCTTAATAAGGTGGTGGAATGTACTGCCACCGGAGAAGATATTGAGATCGACCGAAGCATGACCGAGTTACTTTCGGAGGCGCTGATACATATTTTACGTAACGCGGTTGATCATGGCATTGAGGATAAGCGGGAGCGACAGGGTCATGGTAAGATGGCCAAGGGTCAGATCCAGATCACTGTAACCGAAGGGCAGGAAGAATTGTGCATCGCTGTCAGTGACGATGGCAAGGGTATTGATGCCGACCAGATTTTTGCCGAGGCGGCGGAACGTCAGCTTACCGGTGGTAAGGAGCGGCATAGTTTGACCGATAAAGACATTTATCAGTTTATTCTGCTCCCGGGCTTTTCCACTAACCGGCAGGTGACCGAGTATTCCGGTCGGGGCGTGGGGCTGGATGTGGTGGTGCAGAACCTAAATGCGCTGAATGGATGGCTGGAGGTGGACGCACAGCCGGGACAGGGGACGACGATGACCATCTGGCTGCCCAATAGGAACAAAAGTGCGCTTCGCACACTCACGCGGACAAATATCCTGGGTAGTGCAACTATTGTTCCGCGCGCGTAGCTGCGCATCTATTTTATATCATAGGGCACTTTCCTATGATTATGTAAGGGTCAAAAGGTATTTTGACCCCATGATACCACGGATTACTCCGCGCTTCGCGCTCCCGTAATCCTAAAACATTCGAAATCCGCCCTAATCGG
>JAITWD010000321.1 GCA_031285465.1 Lachnospiraceae bacterium | reverse complement strand
GTATCCGGTGATACAGCGGTGGTGGTAACGGTGATCGACCGGTCGGTGGTATCGGTAGCGACATCGGTGGGATCGGCATCATTGGTGACGGTGAATTTACCGGTCATTATGCCGGTAGCCGGGTCAAAACCGGTGGCGGCAAAGGTAACGGTATAGCCAGTAGCCACCTGTGCCTGGGCAGCTGCGACCGCCTGATCGATGGCATCACCTTCGGCGGCGGGATCGGTCAGCGGGACATCGATGGATACGCTGGTTACGTTGATAAGACTGAGTTCATCGGCTGCGGTGGTTTCCGGCAAGACCGATGAAAGGACTATAATTACCTGTATTTCAACGTTGGTTGCCGTATCAGCGGTGTTGCTGATCAGGGTAACGGTGAATTTTCCGGTCAGAACATAATTAATGGCGACCGCCTGAAGGAGCGCCAACGGTGCCGGACCAGCAACAGGGCCGTAGCTTTCGGCAATAAAGTTAACGAGATAGCCTTCGGCAATCTGTAACTGCGCGGCAGCTTCCACTAAAGCAACGGCAGCATCCTGTGCCGTGGGGGCATCTAGTGGTACATCTATGGTTACTTCCGGCACATCAATAAGAGCCAACTGTGCCGGTGCAGTTAACGGCTCGACCGGGGTGGGGTTGGCATTGACCACATCGGCGAACAATTCCAACTTAGATTGAAGCATCATCTCCAAACGAGTGACGGCATTGATCATTTTGTTAACCGAACGGTTGAGTTCCATCAACTGTTCCGGGGTAGCATCAGGCATCGCGATGATCGCCTGCATCTTTTCACCCTCTGCATTTAAGATGTGTGAGAGAGCGGTTTCCTGTAAGGCAACCGATTCGACCAGATCGGTGATGGCCTGATCGCGACTGCCGGTGCCGGGTGTAATTACTGGCATTCCCATAATTATTTTCTCCTTGTGCATAATATTTTTTTGGCTACAGTCATCTGCCTTTGTCTAAAAGGCGCCCGTCTTAACCAAGACAAATAGTGCCAATATCAAACAAATAACTATTACCTCAATAGTATATATATGCAAATTCCACTCTTTTGTGACAAATAAACAATGAACAAAAGTGCGCTTCGCACACTCCCGCGGGCAAATATCCTGGGTAGCTCAACTTTTGTTCTGCGCGCGTAGCTACGCATCGATTTTATATCATAGGGCACTTTCCTATGATATAAAAAAGACCTTCCGTGTTGAACGCAAGGCCTTTTTGTCATTACGCTATGGAGTTACAAATTTTTAGCTTTATAAGCGATGCCCCATTCCCTCATCACATCAAAAATCGGCTTAAGACTGTAGCCAAGCTCGGTCAGACGATAATCGACCCGCGGCGGCACCTCCGGGTAGACCGTGCGGATAATGAGACCATTTTCCGCCATCTGTCGCAACTGGTTGGCGAGCACCTTTTGCGAAACCGGCGCCAGCGACCGCCTAAGCTCACTAAAACGCTTAGTTCCGGTCATTAGATCGCGCAGGATCAACGCCTTCCATTTGTCACTAATAAGGGTCAGAGTGGTCTCGATCGGGCAGTCGGGTAATGTCCGGGTGGTGCCGATCGGCTTTTGGTCGCCCATTGCGTTCCTCCTTTTCATGCCGTTATCCTATGCCGGCAGCATAGGATAACGGTGATTGGATCGATAGATCATTATTATCGATAAGCGGTAATGGTTCATTATAAAAGTAATCAAAAGCAAAAGCAAGCAAGGGCGATGCATTTAGGATGATTTGCCCTGTTTTGTGCATTGGTACTGGTTATCAATTAGAGCAGTTTTACATATAAAGTTATGATACGATACCTGCCCATAGTTACCTACGGGTAACTAAGGCACTTTTAAGTGCCTTATTGATTCAGATAGAGCACAATGTTATTTTATAATATGGGATATGACGCAAGACAGGACACCGTCATATTTTACATAATTTACATAAAAAGAAGCGTTAAAAGCACTATTTTACAAACAAAATAAGACCAGAAAAGAGGGAAGGAAATGTATCAAAACCCTTCGAATGACCAACAAAATCTAGAACAAATGAAGGCGGCATTACTGCAAAAGGGCGACAGCGATTTCATTAGCGCCGCCATGAAATTAGTCTATGTCCAGTCCAACACCTTTTTGTATGCCGTCAATAAAAACACCAGTGAGATAAGCCGCAATACCGATGAATTCACCCAGGAGATCGGTAATATAACCAGCGCGCTATCGATGATCAACCAGATCTCCTCCAAAACCAAGATTCTGTCCATCAATGCGTCGATTGAAGCGGCCCGGGCAGGAGAAGCGGGCAAAGGCTTTGCCGTGGTGGCTAAGGAGGTCGGCAACCTCTCGGTGCAGACCATCGGTTTTACCAATGAGGTTGGTGAGGTCAACAATTCACTATTAAAAAATGCCGATGCCAATAAGACCACCCTCGCGCGCCTGATGGATTGCAGCAGCCGGTTTGGCAGTTCGTCCGAAACGGTGATGGGGACGGTGGCAAGATTGGCAACAATAGAAGAAAATGGCTTTATCATGACCACACTGGCAAAAAGACTGGAAAATCATGCCGATTTTATGCAAAATATCTGTCACAATGCCGGTCAGTTAGACAAGGTTGCCGATCACCATACCTGCGCCTTTGGCAAATGGTATGACCACAATCGGACCAATTACCAGAATATTGAAGGCTATGCCGATATTGAAAGGACCCATGAAGCCTTTCATCGCGCCGCCATTAAATTCAATGAAACAACCGATGTCAATGCTCTGGTCGATCTGTTGGAACATTCCAATGATATCCTTTTGAAATTCTTCCGACTTGCCAGTAATTTCAAAAAAGAAATTCAAAGTAATAATAAATTTTTTGAACAAATGCTTAATAATGGATGATCATTAACCGCTGACCGATCACGGGAAATCATGAATGTCAAAATAAATAGCTCCCTTAAATTGCATATAGACCTTTTTGCCATAAACCGTTATAATGAAATAAAACTAGTGTGAAATTATAAACCGGGCAAGGGGGTTTAATAAGATGTTTAAAGTATTGAATGTAGTGATGGGTGTATTGGCGGTTATCATCTGCCTAGGTGCGATCGGCATCATTGTATATTCTTCGCTCCGTCCCAGTATGGGCGGTAGCGTTCCACCGGAGGAAGCAACCCTCTCGGGTGAGGAGGGCGATGTGTCGGGTAATGATCTGGCAACAGCAACCATTGATCCTAATGCGACGCCGGGGAGCACGGCAACACCGAGTGCCGTCGCCGATGACCATGTACATAATTATATCGAGAAAACTGAGAAGGAACCCGATTGCCTTGATGCCGGACGGAAGGAGTTTCTTTGTGCGTGCGGTGCCTTCTATTATGAAGAGATCGCGGCACTCGGTCACATTGAGGGCGAGTGGCAGATTAAGACCGCGGCAACCGATACCCAGACCGGTTTGCGAGTTAAAGAATGTATTTATTGTGATATCATCTTAGCCAGCGACGTCATTCCGGTCGGCGGCGACGGTGATGATAACGATGATAATGATAGCAACGGTTCGGACAGCGATGAACCGCATGTCCATGACTTTGTGGCAACCATCGAGAGCAGTCCGAGTTGTACCGTTGCGGGGATTAGGCGCTACGTCTGTTCGTGTGGCTCCTTTTATCGGGAAAATATACCGGCGATCGGTCATATCGTCAGTGACTGGACGGTGACTACGGCGGCGAGTACGACCGGAACCGGACTGCGGCAGCGGCTGTGTAGCGTATGTCGTTCGGTTATCGATTCACAGGTGATCCCGGTATCATCGGGGAGCGCAGCACCGAGCGGTTCGCCGCGGGCAAGCGGTGCCACTATTGTGCCCAATCCGTCGGCAACGGTCACACCAGGGACCAGCCCGACACCAAGTGCCACGCCGACGCCACATTCCCATAGTTTTAGCTATTATGTCTATAAATCGCCCACCTGCATCGCCAGTGGCATTGAAACCGGTAACTGCATTTGCGGAGCCGAGGACTCCCGTCCGATCCCCGCCGATCCGACCCGTCACCGCTATGTGGCGACCATTGTCAAACCGACCGCCACGGCCGAGGGTTATACACGATTCCGCTGCTCCATATGCGGAGACAGCTACGTGGATGACGAAGTTCCCGCAACCGGTAACTGACCGGTAGTTGCTAAGAAAACGATTTTATCAGCGTTTTCCTATATCTAATCTAACGACATAAAAGATCCCCCTACCTTTCACCGGAAGGATAATTTTCCGGTGGAAGGTTTTTTTATGCGCACAGATATGTAAAAGGCAAAAAGAGAATTTGCCTTTGGAAATTATTTGCCTATGCTTAGTCAGAAATAAATTCTGACTAAGCTAGGGTGTGTCTGAAAACTCCTGGCACTGTTCTGCACGCCCCACTTAGCGGTCTGAAAGCACCAAAATCAGTCAGCGTAGCCCGCTACGCCTCCTGATTTTGGCACTTCCACACCAC
>JAITWD010000281.1 GCA_031285465.1 Lachnospiraceae bacterium | reverse complement strand
AGGGCGCTTTTTGTGTGCACAGACATTACTAAATCGGCATCTCGTGATGCAGTAATTTGCGGTATTCTTGGCCAAAGGACTTCTTTCGATCCTCACTGATGGGTAGCCGAAGACCATTGATCAGGGTGACGTTATCGGTGGCCTTGGCCATGATCAGATGATAATTGACCAAAAAAGACTGGTGGATCCGTACAAAAGGGGTACTTCCCCGGGCAACACGAAACTCGACGGCAGATAACTTACCATTAAAAATCTCGGTTGTTCCATATTGGGTAATAACATGGATCTTGCGTTCGCGACTTTCGAAATAAAGGATTTCTTTGTAAGGAATTTTATAATAAATATTTTTGTATTGAAAGATAAAATAATGACTCTTGATGCGGATTTTCTGATATAATTGCAAAAAGACATTGGTAAAATTGATCGGTTCAATGGGCTTTTTAATGGTCAGTGCATCAAGTCGCATCAACTCCGGACTATAATACTGGTTATTGGACATAAAGACGATCAGGAGATGTTCATCGGCACGACGGATATTCTCAACCAAAAGCATATGATCCTCATTCATTATATGAAGGTCAAGAAACACAATATCGTAGCGGAAGCTGGTCGAAACCTCTTTTGCCATTGATTCAAGACTCGGAAAAATGTCGATATCAACAGCAATCTTTTCATGATTACATATTTCATAGATAAGATTTTCAATTTGACTGGCCATCATTTCTGCATTGTCACATATGGCAATTGTTATCATTTGTTCCGTTCCTTTCGTTTTGACATTAAGATCTAATATCCGGTAGAAATTTTTATGCGAGATAATAATTGATTAGTAAAATAGCGGCCAAGAAGAATCCGGGCCGCATTGTTTGATGACTGCCATGTAAAACCCCCCTTGATGTAATAAAAACACCAAAATATTACTATATAATGCCACGTTTTATTAACTTTATTATACAATAATGCTACAATTTGTCAAGGGATAAGAATAATAAAAGGTAATAAATGGTAAAACAAAAAACTTATTTGAATAAATATCAGATGATCGGTCCGGTGAAAAATCGCTTGATTAAGAAAAGAGCATTCAGCGCCGGTTTTATGGGGTTACGGTGGTGTCCGGTGTCGCGGGGTTATTGGCAGCCGCCGCCGCGGCTGCGTTTTGAGCGGCTAAAGCCGCCATTTCTGCCCGTTGTTGTTCAACGATACCAGCGGCTTCAGGTGTTAGCATAAATTCCGGAGTATGTTGACAAAACTCGAGGTTGGTCTGTGGTACCACCGTGGAGGTTACCGTTCCATCCGGATTGATCACATCGATGGTGGAGGCACCTTCGCCAACGTTGGTGGTAGCATCGGCGACGGAACCGGAACCACTCAGCAAAGAGGGGTGTTCCGGCGGGTTTATGTCGACAATATCAAAGATGACAAAGGGGCAGGCAGCACTGGCTGGCTTTAGCCAATACTGACAAACATTGCCGCGGATATGGGCGTTGCAAATCTCGGTGGGAACCGTTCCCTCAGCAAAATATTCGGTGCGTAAGGTGCCCTTAGCATCGCAGATGCCTGTGATCGGCAGTTTGCCCGATCGGGAACAGATCGTGTGGGTGACGATGCCTTCGGGAACAGGGAAGGACTCGCTGGGCAATTCTTCATGTATCTGAACCATAACCGCACGCCATAGCTTGCGGGATAAGGATTGCTCTTCACTGCGCAGATGGGCATTGTTATCATATCCGGTCCAGGTGGTGGCAGTATAGTAAGGGGTATAACCGGCAAACCATACGTCAACATTATCGGAGGTGGTTCCGGTTTTGCCGGCGATGGGCATCCCAGGGAAATTGACCGAGCCACCTGTACCGCTGGTGACAACATCCACCATGGCACTGGTCAGGAGGAAAGCGGTACTTTCCTTGATCACCTGATGGCCATTGGGTTCGGTGTTGTCAATGATGACATTGCCATCTTTATCGAGAATCTTGGTATATAATTTGGGCTTAATATAGGTGCCCTGATTGGCGATAGAGCCATATGCGGCATTAAGCTCCATATTGGTGACACCGTCGGTGATGCCGCCAAGGGCGGTGGACTGTACGATGTCGGAAAGGACCTGATTGCCGACTTCGCGGCGTTCAACCAAGGTGGTAAAGCCAAAGTTTAGTAAATAATCGTAGCCGAGTTGAGGGGTGATCTGGGTTAGGGTTTTGACGGCAACAATATTAAGGGAATCTTGGATGCCCACGCGTAGCGAGTTCAAGCCGCGGTAACCGGTCGAGTACCAGTTGCTGACCGGCCGACCGTTATCATAGTTAAACGGTGCATCTAACTGAACATCGGCGAGGGTCAGACCGGCACTGTCCAGTGCCGGAGCGTATACAGCCAGTACCTTAAAGGTGGAGCCTGGTTGACGCTCCGCACTATAGGCGCGGTTAAGGGTCCGACTGGCGGTCTTGGGACCGCGGGCACCGACCATAGCCACGACATGGCCGGTCGTATGATCGGCGACCGTGATGGATACCTGCGGTTGAGGGGTCATGGAGATGGTTTCCCCCAGTTCGGTATCGCTATCGGTCATAACCGCCGCTTTATATTCCATGATGGCAACATAGGCATCCTCCTGCGAGGAGAAAATCGCATTAAAATCATTGTCAAACTGTTTGAAATACTCGATAAACATTTCCTGACTGTGGTGTTCCTGGTCGCCATTTGCTTTTTCAACCGACAGTTTGTATTCTAAAAGCCAGCGGACGTCGGCGGGATAATTCTCTTCATTGGTAAACACATCGTCACAGATACGCTGGATCTCAGGATCCTGGGTGGTGAAAATCCGCAGACCGCCACTGTAGAGGCGGGTATAAGCTTCCGATTCGCTAAGACCCATCGCGATGAGATCTTTAAGGATTTCATCGATCAGTGCATCGACAAAATAAGAATTGGTGGTATCATCGGGTACTTCGCTATCGACGATCTGAATGCGCGAGTAAACATCATCCGCCATAGCGATGTCAAACTCCGCCTGGTCGATAAAGCCTTGATCTAACATATCATTTAACACTTTATTCCGTCGCACGGCATTACCATCAGGATGAGTGATGGGATTGTGCCAGGAAGGGTTCTGGGTGATCGCCGCAATTACGGCACATTCCGAAAGATTAAGGGCGCTGACCGATTTATTAAAGTAACGCTGTGAGGCCGCCTGTACCCCCAGAGTATTCTGACCTAAATTGATGGTATTCATATAATTAACCAGGATATCGTCCTTATCCATGACCTTTTCCAGCTCCAGGGCGAGATACTGTTCCTGTATCTTACGCTTGGCGCTTTCCATAAAGGTACTTTCGCTCGTCCAATCGGTAAAGACACTATTTTTAAGCAACTGCTGGGTGATCGTACTGGCACCTTCGGAAAAATCACCATCGCGGACACCGACATAAGCGGCACGGATAATTCCCTTAATATCAATGCCGTTGTGGTCGTAAAAACGCGCATCCTCCACGGCAACAAAGGCATCTAAGAGATCCTGGGGGATCATTTCCTTGCTGACCGGGATCCGGTTGGAGTTGGTGGTGACCAGTTGGTCGATCCGGTTGCCCTCATTGTCGTAGACAAAGGAAGCAAAACCGGTGGGAACCACCATTGTAGCGTCACTGATCACCGGCGCGGTATCAATGATGCCGTTAAAGACACCAAAACCGGCGCAGGCACCAATGATCCCGACCGAAATAAAGCCGATCAATGTCAGATTTAGAAATGTCAGCATCGCCTTTTTACCCCATTTGCTGGTGGTTGAATTCAAGGACTTTTGTTGAGCACGAACGCCTTTTTTACCATAGTTCATAATTGAATATTCTCCTGATCTGTGTAAGCGGATTTGACCCTTGCGGGTGGCTGGGAAACAATTCGATAATTTTTTTAAAGTATACCAGAATTTGCGGTTTAGTTCAAGTATTTGGTCGGGGGACGGTTGCAACACTAGAAATTATTTACATAATTATACACTTTTATTCCCGATTATGGTAAACTGCAAATATTAATATTGCGATTATTATCGGCGATATTTTGTGCCGAAAGCTTCCGGAAGGTGATAGGGAAGGATATGGAGAATCATAATAATGAGGGGTTAGCAGTTAACCATGAAAACCGACTTTGTGTAAACCGGCCGTATTATGTGATCGCTGATAAAGGGTCTGGTGAGATTGTGGAAAAGAAGTCGCGTTTTATTGCCAATCTTGCTCCGGTGGAATCGGAAGAGGATGCCCTTAGATTCATAGAAGAAGTGAAAAAGAAATACTGGGATGCCCGTCACAACTGCTGGGCATATATTATCGGCAGGCAGGGCCAATTGGTGCGGGCAAGTGATGACGGTGAGCCGCAGGGGACTGCAGGCCGCCCGATCCTTGAGGTGCTTGGTGGCAGCAATTTAACCAATGTGGTAGCGGTAGTGACCCGATATTTTGGCGGGGTACTGCTGGGAACCGGTGGTCTGGTCCGGGCGTATACTCAGGCTGCGCAGGAGGCGGTGCGCAGTAGTGTTATCATTCAAATGAGGTATGGTAATCAATTGACGGTGACCATCGACTATCCGGATGTGGGTAAGCTTCAGTATTGGCTGGGGCAGCGTGCCATTCCGGTTCTGCGATCGCAATACGAAGTGCGGGCGCAAATGGATATAATGATCCCTTTTGAAGATACTGAAGAGGTGATCAAAGATATCGCCGAAGCAACAATGGGGAGGGCATTGGTTAGTATAACCGATAGTCGCTATTACTCGTGACAAGCAGTCGGTCGGTGAATGTGCGGCGTTACGGTTCCCTGTGAACAGTAACTTTACAGTGAAAACCGCAATAAAACATATGATGGTTACCTTGACAAAAACATTCATAATACGTTAAATTAGAACGGTAGTACAAAATGGCGATTCACGAAAGGTGGTGGTTTTTATGAAGCAGAGTTCAACCAGTTCAGACATTCCTCTCCCGCGACGGAGCATAAAGATCACAGATAAGGAGAATTGCTATGGAAGAAGACAAAATACTTGAAGAAGTAAGGGAATTGCTGGAAACCAAGCAGTATACCCGGCTTCGTCAAAAGCTGGCTGATATGAATATCGCTGATATTGCTGCCGTTATGGGTGAATCAAAGGAGGATGAATTACTTAAGGTTTTCCGCATTTTGCCCAAAAGTATGGCCGCCGATGTTTTTTCCTATTTGGAGGTGGGGGACCAGCAGTATATCATCGGTTTTCTGTCCGATCGGGAGGCCGCGAATATCATCAACAATCTGATGGCGGATGACGCGGTGGATTTTTTGGAAGAAATGCCCGCCAATATGGTGAAAAAGCTCCTTGCCAATGCCAGTGCGGAGACCCGTCGTGATGTCAATCATCTGCTGCGCTATCCGGAGGACTCAGCCGGTAGTATAATGACGGTGGAATATGTTGATCTGAAAGAGAATATGACGGTGGCCGATGCCGTGACCAGGATCAGGCAGATCGGGGTGGATCGTGAAACCATTAATATCTGCTATGTGCTTGATACCAAGCGGACCCTGGTCGGTGCCGTATCTTTGCATCACCTGTTGCTTAGTGGAGATGATTCGGTGATCGGCGAGATCATGAATGATAACGTAATTTGTCTTAATACCCTGATGGATCAGGAGGAGGTGGCGCGTCAGTTCTCGAAGTATGACTTTATTGCGATGCCGGTGGTGGACAATGAAAATCGACTGGTTGGCATTATCACCGTCGATGACGTTGTGGATATTCTCGAAGAGGAAACTACGGAAGATATCGAGAAGATGGCAGCTATCCTGCCAACCGATAAGCCCTACTTAAAGACCGGGATCCTTGAAACCTGGAAGAGCCGGATTCCGTGGTTGCTTCTATTAATGATATCGGCAACTTTTACCAGCAGGATTTTAATGTCCTTCGAGAGGGCGTTGGATGCCATCCCGATATTGACCGCCTTTATCCCGATGCTGATGGACACCGGCGGTAATGCGGGGGGACAATCCAGTGTGACCATTATCCGTGGTTTGTCACTGGGGGAGCTTAATATCCGCAATATGCCGCGGATCTGGGTTAAGGAAATTATTGTGTCCATATGTTGCGGTGTGACCCTGTCGGCCGCTTACTTTGTTAAACTGATGCTCTTTGATAAGGTGTCGATGGCTATTGCGCTGGTGGTCTGCATAACCCTGGTCATAACGGTTATCGTTGCCAAGACCATCGGCTGCACCCTGCCGATCCTGGCCAAAAGGATTGGTTTGGATCCGGCGGTGATGGCGAGCCCCTTTATAACGACCATTGTCGATGCCCTGTCGTTGATAGTTTATTTTCAGATTGCCCAGCGATTGCTACCATTTTAGGATTAAAAAATATGAATAAAGAAAATAGGATCAAAAAACCTCAGCTTGGCGGATACCCGCTACACTGAGGTTTTTGTCTTAGGCAACACTTAAGTGATCAGCATTGCCCTAAATAAAGCCCTTAAAGTATTCTTCATTTACGGCAATTTCTTTCTTAAAGGCATCGGATAAGAGAATGAATTTATGTAAAATCTCATTGGAGCAGATCAACAGATTGATCAGCACATCGGTATCAAGCGATTCATTGTACTTGATGGCAATGCGATGGAAAGTCTCATGGGTGGCATACATATCCTCGTATTCGGGCATATTGGTAAAAGAATGGCGGTGGGCATCATACCATTTGCCAAAAGCGCAAGTGTGATGATCGGCCATTTTTTCGATCTTGCCGGCATTATTAAGCAGATTAAGCATGAAATCAGCATGATTTTCCAATCGCTTAGCTAAGGTGGTCAGGATAAATTCGTTTTCAGCGATGGTGGTCTTTTGCATTAACAGATCGGTAACTTTATCGCTGGAGTCTTTGAAGCGCACCATACAGTCGTTGAGCTCATCCAAAGAAGAGCGGTTGTAGGCGGCGCTCTTTAATAAAATTTTGTTGATATCGGCGACCTGTGCCGTACAGCCGGTGGTTTGGGTCGAAAGATTGCCAACCTCCTTAGCGACCACCGCAAACCCCTTGCCTAATTCACCGGCACGGGCGGCTTCGATGGAAGCATTGATAGAAAGAATCCTTGTTTTGGAAGAAATCTGATTGATTTCCGACAAAGCCTCGGCGATGTTAACGATCTCATCCTGGAATTTTTCGGAATTGTCCTTCATACTGGCGGTATTACGTCCGACCGTAAAAAGAAAAATATTTGTTTGCACCCGGATCAGCTTCATCATCGCACTGACAAAGTCCTGTTCTCCTTTTTTGACTAATGCGTCCTTTTTGCGCATAAGTTCGCAATCAGACATTTCGCTTGGCATATTGTACATAGTGCACCTCCTGTTTTTGAAAAATAGTAATGAATCAATTGAAATAAAAGTGATTTAATTGCCAATGAAGACAGTATTTGAGCAATTGATAAAATAAATCAACTAGGACTAAAGTAATAAAAAACAATGAAGCAACAATATACATTATTTACCAAAAAGCAACAATAACCGTCAAGAATAATCACTAAATTATATGACATATAAAATAAAAAGTCAACACTATAAAAAATATTTACCAAAAAGGTCATTTTTGTGTAAATCCAGTAAAAATTGCACTTCACCTTATAGGACTTATGGTGGCAATTAAGCGAACAGAGTTATTATTATCGGTTTAAACTTTTTTTTGATCATATTTTGACTACATATGGAAATATTGTGAAAAATAAAAGATTTTTCACTTTTAATGGAGGTAATTTTGCAAGTAGAATTTGCGAAATGCATGGGTACTTAAATTAAGTCAATGTGGAAAATAAATGGATTAATATTATTGTTTGAATATATTTTGGTATGGTGCTATAATCTGCTTATGAGTAAACCCATGCTGATCCTATGCATTTTGTATATGTTACAATGACATATGAAGACCGATGTACTAGGGAAACGCTTATAAAATCGTTTCCCGCGCCGGATTTGCGGCACGAAGTGCCAATTTCCACTGCAAATCCGTGCGCATCCCGTGGAGCGTCTAAGGAAATACTGATTTAATCAGTGTTTCCTTAGACCATGTGGAGTCACAATAATGGGAATAGCATCCAAATGTGGGGCAATCAGACAGGCAAATTATGAGGAGGAAGGTTCGATGATTAAAAATGCTAAAGTATTTACCAAGTTGATGTTGATGATCTTGCCGTTGATGATAACCGTTATCGTCACGCTTGTTTATTTCAGCATCAGGCAGACCAGTGTATACCGGGAAGCAGAGGTTATTTTCAAAGATCATCTTTACACGGCACAAAGTGCGCTGATCAATGCCGACAGAGATTTTTATCAGGCGTTGGTCGCACAGCTGGAACTGGCATACAATGAAGATCTGGACGAGGAAGCAAGGGCAACTCAAATTTCCGATTATCAGGAGAATATTGATCAGACCCTGGAGCGGATGCAGACGGTGATCGACATTGTCGAGGAGACCGGCGATCTGTACAGTGGTCATACTACCCGTGAGTTGTTTATCGCGGTCTACGGAGAGAATGGGAGCGATCCGACCGGTTTGCTGAATGGTACAGCGACCTTTGAGGAGTTGACCAATGATTTTTATCAGGGAATGTCTGCATGGCAGTCGGTTTATAATCCGGCGACGGGAGTGGGGGATCACGCGGTCAGTCTGCAGGTGTTTAGTGTAACCAGAGAGTATATCAATGTGATGACCGACTTTTTAGATATTTATAGTGCATATGAGAGCCAGATGTTATTGGACAGCATCCAAAGTTCAGTGCTGGTATCGGTGGTGGTCGTTGTCGGTATTATCATCATAGTAATGCTGATTTCATTAGCCATTGCACGTTATCTGCGCGTTAATATTATTTTAATAACCAAAAACATGGTTCGTCTTTCCGAAAACGATCTTAGCTTTGAGGCACTTCCATTGTCTAGCGATGACGAACTGGGGACCTTGGCAAAGGCGGTCAATAAAGTACGGGAGTCGCTCCACGGCATTGTTGAGACCCTCAATGTTGCATCAGGTGAGATGCAAAAGTCTTCCAAAGCGGTGAATGTTGTTATCAAAGACTCTAATGATTCGGTGCAGAATATTAAGACGGCGGTAAAGGAGATTTCTTATTCGGCGGATTATCTGGCGGAGAAGACGGGAGGTATCCTGACCGAGATCACGACCATGAATAATATTGTTGATCAGAGTAACGGCGGAACCGAGGCGCTTGATGAAGCCAGCCGGCAGATTACCAGGGCGACGGCCGAGGGGATGAAGATTATTGAAGAACTGTATGTCCTGACCGAACAGAACAGCCTGGCGTTTGAAGAGATATTTACGATGATCGATAAGATAACCGAAAGTACCGAGCGGATCGGCGAAGCCAGTACCTTGATTTCGGAAATCGCCAGTCAGACCAACCTTTTGTCACTTAATGCCAGTATTGAGGCGGCGAGAGCCGGCGAGAGCGGACGGGGATTTGCAGTTGTAGCAGAAGAAATCCGTAAGCTTGCCGAGGAGTCGGCGCGATCGGTCGGAATCATTGATGAGATGCTTCACGGTCTGCAGAGTAACACCGGCCAGGCCAATCGACATAGTGCGGCGGTTAAGGAAGGCGTGATCAAGCAACATACCAGTGTTAGTACGACCAAGGATCGTTATGGTGAGATTGTGGAGAGTATTAAGTCGGTAGAGCAGGCGATCAACGGTTTCCATCAGATCAACACCAATCTGGACACCAATTTTAATGCCATATCAACCTTGGTGGAGAGCCTTTCGGCAGTATCGGAAGAAAATGCGGCAACCATACATGAACTGACCACCACCACCGAAGCCATTGCGCAGAATGTGGAATATGTCAACACAAGTAGCCAGGAAGTACGGGCGGCTTCAGAAGGAATGTATAATACAATATCCAAATTTATCACCCACTAAAGTTAGGGAAACACTGCGTTGATCAGTGGTTTCATTAGAAAAACAAAAGCGCCCCGTCCCGTCAGAACGATAATGGTCTGACGGGGGCGGGGCGTTTTTATCGGATTTTTATATACACATTTGCCTCGTCGGGTAGGAAGAGAAGTCGGCCCACTCGCTTATGAGTTATTTACCAGCGCGACGACGGGCGGAGGTATCAAGAAGTTTCTT
>JAITWD010000265.1 GCA_031285465.1 Lachnospiraceae bacterium | reverse complement strand
CTCTCCTCGGTGAGCGCATTACGATGATTGCCCACCCCCGAACCGGGATGGATACCCGTATTGGTGATCTGAATGGTCCGATTGAGCCGCTTGGTCGAGCGGGCCGCCAACGCATCGATCACCATCACCACATCCGGCTTGGTCTGCTTGACGATCCCCAGCGTGATCTCAGCCGTTTCCATGCCGGTCTTTGCCATAACCCCCGGAATGATGCCGCTGACCATATGAACCTTTTCATTATTAAAGGCCGCTTTGCCAAATTCCTTGACCATATGGCGGGTTATGATCAAATTGTCAATAACATTGGGTCCCAGTGCATCGGCAGTAACATCACGATTACCCAACCCGATCACCAGGATTGAACGCTCCTGCTCTATCCCCGGAATGATCTCCCGCAGCTGCTCCGCCAAAGCCGCCGATATTTCCTTATGATATTCTTCATCCGGCTCGATCATCGCCGGTGCCTCCAGTGTAACATAGGTCCCAATCGGCTTCCCCATTGCTTTGGAGCCATTCTTGGTTTCAATAATAACCTTGGTTACACGAACTTCGCTTTCCTCATCGTATAACTCTTCTACCTTGACACCCCGCAGTTCTTCGGCATCCTCTTCCATGTTCTCTCTGGCTTCCAGAGCCAAATCGGTCCTTACCCTGAAACTGTTCATCTGTCCGCTCCATCTTCTTTATTATTACACTATGCAATAGAATAATCTTCTCCACAGTTACCTGTGGAGAAATTGAATAGGCGCATTAGTGTTTTCCTCATATTTATCCTGATTACATTGGTATTCCCCATTAATTTAATATCATCCCAATAAAGTAAATTAATATCACACCATTGAAATCAGATTTAAATTTACTCCTAGTCCTATATTTTACAAATTTTTATAAAATATGTATTGACAGAAGTAAACTCTTCCTCTAAAATAAAATGCGTGTGTTTCTTTTTATACCCTTTCATAAACATAACTAATTCACGATAGGAGGTGTAAGAAATTGGCAAATATTAAATCTGCGAAAAAGAGAATCTTAGTCAACCAGGTCAAAGCTGATCGTAATAAAGCGATCAAGTCAGGGGTAAAGACTTCAATCAAGAAGGTATATGCAGCCATTGATGCAAATGATAAGTCGAGTGCGCAGCAAGCTCTGTGTGCCGCTACCACCGCGCTTGATAAGGCGACGACCAAAGGCGTTTATCATAAAAATACTTCTTCCAGAAAAGTATCCCGTTTAGCTCAGGCTATTAATAAGATGGCCTAAGAAAAAGTCGATAAAAATGGCATAAAACGGCGTAAACAGCATAAATAACCATCTTTAGGATAATTTTAGCATCGTAACTATAAAGGTACTGAATAGTTACAAAATATCTTAAAGATGGCTAGAGATTGCTTTTATAAACAAACCAACCGGCTCACTGTTTAACGAATGTGGGACGGTTTTTTGTTATGCCATGCTAGCGAAAGCGCTATCCAAACAATCCCGATCATTAAAAGAACCCATTTCCCCTCCATTGTCCCCTTCCGCAACAGGGAAAACAGCGTAAACGAGCCTGATCCCCCCATCAGATCCAGAACATAATATAAAATCGGGATCATATAACCGAACACCACCTGACCACTCACTGCCGTTGCAAAAATACCCAAACCACCAAGAAATATTGCATTCGCATAAGACGCTAATGCTTGCCCCGTGTTCATAACGAACCATAAAAAATATTCTGTCCGTCATCGGTTCTGATGATGGTGGTCGCCTGCCGCGGGCTAAAGGCAAAACCTAACCGCAGGGAGCGGAGTTAGGCTGGCGGTACACCTATGAAAGATAAGGTGACAACTCTAAAATAAAATTTGAGGTTGTATTTTAAATATGACATACAGCTGTCGTATTTAAGATGGTATGATAGGAAATATCCGGAATAATGTAAAGGAGAGTAAAATAATGGGAAAAGAAAAGGGTTCGTTCAAGGATTTTCTATCATCAGTTGCACCCACACAGCAAGTGTTTGTCGAAAAATTGAATGACCGACTGATCGAACAGGGCTGTGATGTGGTAATCAAGGAAGCCAAAAGCGGTTATACGGTTTCTTACCAACTAAAGAAGAAAACCGTAATGAATTGGGTGTTCCGTAAATCAGGTGTTTTAGCACGGATTTATGGTGACAATGCCGGCAAATATAACGATATGATCGCTACTTTGCCCGCTGACATGCAACACAAAATGACTGCTTCTCGTGACTGCAAAAGACTTCTTGATACTAATGCTTGTAGTGATACCTGCGTAAAAGGATTTATTTATGAGTTGAATGGTACTACTTATAAAAAATGTCGTAATGATGGAATGTTCTTTCTACTGACAAATGAATCCGCCGAACATATAGGTGGGTTGATCTGTGCGGAGGTTAACGCACGGAAGTCGATCACATAACAACTTTCAGTTTACATGCCTTATTATTCCGTAAGGATGGAAAAGATTAGGCGGAATGAAAATTATGCGTGATAAGAGGTAAAAAACCAAAAAAGAAGGTGTTAATGGGGGCAATGGCTACACCTTGTATAGCGGGAATTGTGCTTTTCATTAAGGACAAAGGTTCATCATAACAATAAAGTCGCTTTAATTTATAAAAAATACCAAGCAGAACGATAAGCCGGGTTATGTCGTG
>JAITWD010000252.1 GCA_031285465.1 Lachnospiraceae bacterium | reverse complement strand
ATTTGCCGAGGAAACTGGCACTTCGTGCCGCAAATCCGGCGCGGGAAACGCGTTAATCAGCGTTTCCCTAACTAACAACCGGGATTGCGTATATTGCTCCCCTCAAAGGAAATAAAATCATGCTAAAAAAAATCTACTACATTACCCGCGATTTCACCTACCGCCTAAACCGTAAAAACATCAACGCCTACGCGGCCAGCACCGCCTTCTTTTTGTTCGTCTCCCTTATCCCGATGCTCATCCTGCTCTGCACCATCATCCCCTACACCCCCCTGACCCAGGGCAACCTGATGAAAGCCATCACCGAATTTACCCCCACCGCGGTCCATCCGATGATCGTCAGTATTATCAGCGATGTCTACGACAAATCGGTCGGTATCCTTTCTACTGCGGCCATCATGACCCTGTGGTCGGCGGGGAAAGGAATGCTGGCATTGATGCGCGGATTAAACGTTATCAACGGTGTAGAAGAACGGCGGAGCGGCATTGTATTGCGCCTGATCGCCTCGGTTTATACCCTGATAATGCTGGCAGTGCTATTACTGTCACTGTTGATCATGGTCTTTGGCAACGTACTGGTCAATTTGATCATCAACCAGCTACCATCACTTGGATCAATATTTTCCTTCCTGCTTAATTTTCGCTCTGTTATTCTGTGGGCGGTATTTTCCATTGGTCTGGCGCTTATCTATGCCTATATCCCCGGAACCAGGACCAAGCTGTGGATGCAGCTTCCCGGTGCGGCACTGTCCGCCTGGGCATGGAGTCTTGGCAGCTTCGGTTTCTCCATATACGTGGATGAATTTAACGGCTTTAATGCCTACGGTAGCCTGACCACCATTGTGATGATCATGATCTGGCTATATATTGGCATTTACGTCATTATGCTGGGAGCTTACATGAATAAATATTTTCGCCCACTTTACATTTATATGCATGAGCGCCGTAAGAGCAAACGTGAATTGGAGCAAAATGAAAATAATTAGCCATCCGACAGCGGTTGTGGCTAAAAGGTATATCGAGAATTAAACAAAGGTCAATATGGGATCGTGTTCATAGACTAAAAAGCATTTTGATAATCCGACACATCGAAATTATTTGGTACTTCAATTCAATCGTTTTGACATATCATACCTGGAATCGTAAAGAGTACCCGAAGAAGGTGCTCTTTTTTGCAATTATTACACCTAATGGGGGTGCGAGAGGGGACGGCAATGTCAAACGACTGGTACTTAAGTACCTGTCTAAATGATGGAAGTGGTTGATGCTCGATCATAGGGGAGAAAAAAGGCGTAAAATGGGTATGCAAACGATATGACAGTAAGATGTCAATTATAAAAAACAATAATTCAAGTTAAAAGGAATCAGGATCTCAGTTTAAAATTATTGACGGAGTATCAGAAGCATGTTAAAATAAGACTTAATAAGCTGTTTGATAAAAAAAGCAAATAGCATATGGTGTGATTTCTATTTTATTGTATTTATTGCATTAAACAAAACAATTTACTGAAATAGACATTTGTGTTTCAAATATCCAATATTTACCAATTGGAAACCATGTATTTTGATAAATTAACATAAAAGGAGAAAAGATTATGGTAGTGACTATTTTTTTAGCCGTCAGTCTGGTCTGCCTGGCGGTGGTGCTAATAATGTATGGCACACAGCGTAAAAAGTACCAACAGTTAGAAAAGCAGTGGGGAGAAAAGGAACACTGGTACATAGGCATGTTAGATGCTATTCCCTTCCCCATCTCGGTCACCGATAATAACATGGACTGGACCTTCATCAATCATCCGGTTGAGCAGATGTTGCAAACCACCCGCGAGAAATGCGTCGGGACTCAATGTAGCAACTGGGGCGCCAAGATATGTAAGAGTGGCAACTGTGGCATCACCTGTTTAAAGAACGGTAAACAGCAGACCTTTTTTGAACAGGGTGGCAGTGATTTCCAAGTGGACGTCAATTATCTGTACGATGCACAGCATAATAAGATCGGGCACATTGAAGTGGTGCAGGATATTTCCCGCATGACCAAGATCGCTAAAAAGCAGGAGGGCATGATCCATGATGCCAATGCGATGAGTGAACAACTGGTGGATCTCGCCGCCGATTCGGCAAACAATGCCCAGAAGATCGCCAGTGGAGCATCCGAGCAGTCGGCATCGGTGGAAGAATTGTCGGCTACCGTTGAGGGCATCGCCCACCAGACCCAGGTGAATGCCGCCAACATGAAACAGGCAACCGGTCAGACCACCCTTGCCGCCGATGAGATCCGTAACAGTAACACTAAGATGACCGAGCTGATCGGGGCGATGAGTGAGATCGATGAGATTTCCCAGAAGATCAATCTGATCATTGCTACGATTGAGGACATTGCATCCCAGACCAATCTATTATCACTCAATGCTTCGATTGAAGCGGCGCGCGCCGGTGATTCGGGTAGAGGCTTTGCCGTGGTTGCCGACCAGATCGGCAAACTCGCCGGCCAGAGTGCCGAAGCCGCCAAGGATACCAAGCAACTGATCGAGACCACCCTGGCAGCGATCGGTAAAGGTAACCAGTTGACCAACGAAACAGCCAACTCGCTGAATCAGGTTATGGAGACCATTAATGAGATCCGTGACGCGGCGATGGGGATGACCCAGATCTTTAACGATCAGGCCGATGTGATCGAGCAGGTAAACCAGGGACTTGGTTTGATCGCCAATATCATCCAGGAAAATTCGGTCATAGCTGGTCACAGCTCCGAAACCAGCCAATTGCTGTCCGAGCAGTCCAGAGAATTGAAGCGGATGTTTAATGAGTAATTCGGTTATTAACAGGTCTTGACATTCCGGGCGATGTTAATTACAATAGGTAGCATAGATAAAAAGAATCATATATTTGCGCATAAATAAAGGCAATGAAGGTGCATAGTAGTATCTTGTTTTCTTTCAGAGAGAGGAGGTCATCGGCTGTAAGCCTCCTTAAGTTCAGACCATGATACGAATTTCCCACCCGAGCTGCTTGGATGAACGGGATACCGGCACAAGATGCAGGTCCATCCTCAGTAGTTTTGAGACGGATTCACACGTTACGTGAACAGAGTGCTTGTCGGTGATCCGGCAGGAATTTGGGTGGTACCGCGATAAGATCGTCCCTTGCTTGTTTATCAAGCAAGGGATTTTTTTGCGCAAGACGAGAAAAAGGAGAACGATCATGAAAGCAAAGTTGGAACAGATCAAGGCAGAGGTTAAACAGCAGCTCAGCGAAGGGATTGGGCCGGAGCGGTTAAATGAAATCAGGATTAACTATTTGGGCAAGAAGGGGCAATTGACCGAGTTGCTTAAGGGACTGCGCGAGGTGGCAGCAGAAGACCGGCCGGCGGTCGGACAGATGGTCAACCAGGTCCGGGCGGAGATTGAAACACTTTTGGAACAGGCAAAGAGTGCAATGGACAAGGCGCTGCGCGAGGTGGCAATGAAGAAAGAGGTCATTGATGTGACCCTGCCGGCAACGCCGGGGCGGTTGGGTCACCGTCACCCCAATACGATAGCCATCGAAGAGGTGGAACGTATTTTCATTGGCATGGGCTATGAAGTGGTCGAAGGTCCGGAGGTGGAAACCGGTTACTATAGCTTTGATGCGCTTAATATTCCCGCTGATCATCCGGCACGGGATGAGCAGGACACCTTTTATGTAAATGAAGAGATCGTGCTTCGCCCGCAGACCTCTACCGTGCAGGTCCGGGTGATGGAACAGGGCAAGCTGCCGATCAGGATCCTCGCACCCGGACGGGTCTTTCGCTCGGATGAGGTGGATGCCACCCATTCCCCGACCTTTCATCAATATGAAGGCCTGGTAATTGATAAAAATATTACCTTTGCCGATTTGAAAGGCACCCTGGAGGTATTTGCCCGGGAATTGTTTGGAGAATCGACTAAGGTTAAATTCCGCCCTCACCATTTTCCCTTTACCGAGCCCAGCGCCGAGATGGATGTGAGTTGCTTCAAGTGTGGCGGAACCGGATGCCGTTTTTGCAAAGGATCGGGTTGGATTGAAATATTAGGTTGTGGCATGGTCCATCCGCGCGTGCTTAAAATGAGTGGGATCGATCC
>JAITWD010000162.1 GCA_031285465.1 Lachnospiraceae bacterium | reverse complement strand
CGATCAGGCCATAGCAGTTGCCTTCGGTAAATTTGATATTGACATCTTCGAAAAGGGCTTTTTTGCCGATTCGCAGGGTGACGTTACTTGCACTGATCATGGGGAATCCTCTTTATTAGTATTTGATATTTTGGAATAACGGGGTCAATGTTCACCGCTTAGATAATTATACAGTAACTATTCAGTACCTTCATAGTTACTGTGAAAATCCATTAAAATCACCTGCGGTGATGGGATTTTCACTTTCATGCCACAGGTTTTCTTACGGTCTGCGCAGTAAATGCGCAGACCTACCGAATAGTTACATTATACATAGTAATTAGAAAATTACAAGGGGGGAGGGGGATTTTAGTGGAGGAAGTGCCGATGATCGGCCGAAATTTTACCAATGTTTTGATGAAAAGTAATGGTTATTTTGGGGTGGAAATGGTATGATGGAAGGCAAAAGGGGAGGTTCCTATATTATCATATATTATGATGAAGCGACATAAAAATGGGGCGACATAAAAGATGGTCGTTTCATATATGATTACTATTACTATATGCATACTACAGGGTCACGACCGACTTACGCATTGAAGGAGCCGGTCGCAGGGGATTTTCGAGTTTTTAGTTTGAGCCACGTAAGAAGCACTGTTTGAGCGAAGCGAGTTTGCTTCGTTCGTGGTCAAAATAAAAACTCGATAAATCCCAGGAGACCGGCGGACTCCCTGACACCACTTCCTAAAATATATGTGCAAGTTAAATTGAGAGAAACTACAAAAGCGATAAAGCGACAAAAAAGCGATAAGTGACAGAAAAGGGAAAAGGACCGAAATTAGAGAAACAATAAAATTGAGAAATAAAATAAAGTCAAGATGAAAGGAAGCAATGCCAATGAAACTTAACTACAGACGAACAATACTGATCGGTTTGGCCTTCATGTCCATTTCTGCCTTCTGGCAAATGTATGACAACATTATTCCGTTGATCCTAAAGGATACCTTTGCGCTGGGCGAAACCCTGACCGGGATGATCATGGCGGGGGATAATGTGCTGGCGATCTTTTTACTGCCGGTGTTTGGCAGTATTTCCGACCGGACCCAGACGCGGATCGGGAAGCGGATGCCCTTTGTGGTGATCGGGACCATTTTGGCGTCGATCGCACTGATGGTGCTGTCGGTTGCCGACCGGCAGGTTAATCTGGTATTCTTTGTGGTGACCCTGTTTGTGTTGCTGCTGGCGATGGGATCCTATCGGTCACCGGCAGTGGCATTGATGCCCGATCTGACCCCCAACCGTTTGCGGAGCAAGGGGAACGCGGTCATTAACCTGATGGGCGCGGTGGGTGGTGTTTACACCCTGGTGATGATCAAGCTATTGGTGGGAGTCGGGCAGCCGGTGGATTATTTGCCGCTTTTTATCAGTATTATGGCAATCATGATCGTTGGTGTGGGCATTTGCTTTTTTACCATTAATGAAAAAAGAGCCGCGATCAAGGTTAAAGCCGAAGTAGATGAATACGAGCGGTTAACCGGTGAGAAACTATCAGGGGATGGTAGTGAAGGTCAGGAGGATGACCGGTCGGCGGTTAAGGATGTGGGTACTAAGGACGGTCGCCGTGACCGGTCGGCGGTAAGCGGGCAGAGCACCGTGACGACGGACCGATCGGTGGCAGACGGGCAGAGCACCGGAGCGATGGACAAGTCGGTTCGGCGCAGTATGGTTTTTTTGCTGGCATCGATCTTTTTGTGGTTTACGGCATATAATGCGGTGACGACCGCCTTTTCGCGGTATGCGGGCGAGGTATGGCAGTTGGAGGGCGGTGGCTTTGCCGACTGTCTGTTGGTGGCAACCATTGCGTCGATCATCAGTTTTATTCCGATCGGGCATATTGCCAGTCGGGTAGGACGCAAGAAGACCATCCTGGCGGGGATTGTTTTGATGACGGTGTGCTATGCCTTTGCCGCCTTTATGGGTGAGTTTCATCCGATCATGAATGTTTTCTTTGCCCTTATCGGGGTAGGCTGGGCGGCGATTAATGTCAATTCCTATCCGATGATCGTGGAGATGAGTCGGGGGATGGATATTGGTAAGTATACCGGGACCTACTATGTTTTTTCCATGGCAGCACAGATCTTTACCCCGATTTTTTCCGGTTTGCTACTGGAACAGATTTCCTATCGGACTCTGTTTCCGTATGCAGCGGTATTTTCGGTTTTGGCTTTTGTGACTATGACCCAGGTTTTTCATGGTGATAGCAAGCCGCTTAAGAAAAAAGGTGCTTTAGAGCATTTTGATGTGGAGGACTAATGAAACTTTTACTGATGATCGTAGTGATTGCGGTGGTACTGCTGATATTGATCTATTTGGTGGCGATCAAGCCGGGACGGCGGGGCAAGTCAGGAATAGAGCGGCTAATGGGGGTTCATTATGCCCACCGGGGTTTGCATGATAATACCGGCGAGGCGCCGGAGAATTCGCTGGCGGCCTTCCGGCTGGCGGTAGAGGCGGGGTTTGGGATTGAGATGGATCTGCAGCTTAGTCGGGATGGGCAGGTGGTGATCTTTCATGATGCGACGATGGAGCGTGCCTGCGGAGTTACCGGGATTATCTCCGACTATAGTTATGAGGAGCTGCAGCAGTGGACCCTATTTGATTCGAACGAGCTGATTCCGTTATTTTCCGATTGTCTGACGATGGTTGCTGGGCAGGTGCCGTTGATCGTAGAGATTAAGATGGCATGGCAGGACGCGGCGGTTTGTGCGGCGACCGATAGCATTTTAAGGGATTATCAGGGATTATATTGTGTGGAATCCTTTAATCCGCTGGCGCTGATCTGGTTTAAGAATCATCATCCGGAGGTGGTGCGGGGGCAGCTCGCCGATCGGATCGCCGATCCGGATGGCAGGCGGCGGATCCTTTATGGGGTGCTAAGTAATCTTTTATTTAATTGGGTTACGCGGCCGGATTTTATTGCCTATAATCATTTGCACGCCGGAGTTTTAGCGCGGAAGATCTGCCGGGGGATGTATAAGAATTTGGCGGTGGCTTGGACCATCAAAAGTGAGATGGAGTTGGAGCAGGCGAAAAAGCACTTTGATCTGTTTATTTTTGATAGTTTTGTGCCCAAGTATTAGGGGCGCACTTTCGACGTAAAATGTGGCGGTAACGGTTGGTCCAAGATGAGCACGGTGGTACGTGTGTTGGTCTTGGATCGACCGTTACCGCCACTTATTTTGTGACGTTTTCTTCAATTATGACGGTCATGCTGTTAAGTTTGTTATGTCAATTGCGGATGGTGTCATGCTATTAAGCTGGTCAGTTCAATCGTAGACGGTCATGCCGTTAAGGTTGGTTCCAAGATTAAAGGAGGCCCCGGCACTGTTTGACCAGTTGATGCGTAGCTCAGCAAGATTATTTGTGCCATCGACATGCTTATCAATATTATTTACGGTCAGTTCTATGTAGGTGGCGGTTTTAAAGACGGTAACGACATTGGCACAGCCGCAGTTGCAGGAAAGTTCCCAGTCCAGGTTGGGCAGGAGACGGACGATCAAGTGATTGCCGCTGGGGTTGTGATCGTAAATGGCAAGATAGCGCACGCCGCTTGAATTGGGGATGCGGATTTTGATATCATCACCAGTGGAGTAAAAATAACCATTGGCGTTAGGATTAAGTACCTGCCAACCATTACTTGATGCGTTGACCATCTGGGTGGGCAGAGCGGTGAAGACCAGTGTCCAGGCGGTTATGATACCGATTACCTTTAGTAAAGTTTTGCGTAAATTCATGGTGTATCCTCCTTTATATTCCATTTATTACCATGATAACAAAAGAATTTATTGTCGTCAAGCTAAAATGACAAAATTTACCATATTGAACCTGCATGACAAATTAGCTGGAAATATTATTGAATATATAAAACAGAAAAAACAGAAATAATATTGAAAATAAAAGCAAATTCATTGTCGCAAAATGTCACAACCGGTCGGTTAATTGAATATAATATTTTAGATTCAAAAAAACGCGTGTAATTTTTGGATCGTGCCATTAGAATCGTGCTGTCTTAAGAAGAGACCAATCGGTTTTAGTTACTAAAGCTAATGAAACTCCAGAGGAAAAACAAAAGAGCGGTTGAATGAAATACTAAAGAAGTGCCAGATAAAATAATATTGCCTAAATTTGCTTATTGAGTCGTGCCGGGTAGCTGTGTTCAGTTATCCGGCACGACCTTTTATTAAGGTTTTATTTAGGGAAACGCTGATAAATTCGTTTCCCGCGCCGGATTTGCGGCACGAAGTGCCAATTTCCACTGCAAATCCGTGCGCATCTCGCGGAGCGTCTAAGGAAACACTGCTTTAATCAGTGTTTCCTTAGGTTCAGGTCTGAACGTTACCAATTAAGTGGGGTTAGGCGCGGATAAACATTTGTGTCCAATAAGGGGTTCCGCGGCTATCGGTTGCCAGGCCAACCCCAATCTGATTGTAGGTACGATTAAGAATATTTGCACGGTGACCGGCGGAATTCATCCAGCCTTGCATAACCGAAGCCGGGGTGGTTTGCCCGTAGGCAATATTTTCGGCGGCGGCGGTATAGGGAATACCGAAGGCGGTAATCATTTGAAAGGGGGTTCCATAGGTGGGTGAATCGTGGGAAAAATAGTTGCGGTTGATGAAGTCCTGCGATTTGTAGCGTGCCACCCGGCTTAACTGCCAGTTGGCGGTGAGCGCAGGCAGTCCGGCTTTAGCGCGTTCGACGTTAACCAGGCGGATCACTTCACTTTCCATCGGTTTGCTTTGATCGACGTCGGGGATATTGATGATTTGTCCGGGGTATATCAGGGCGGGATTTTGAATGGAGGGGTTGGCCTGTACTAATTCGCTAATGCCAACTTCATGTCGGGAGGCAATCGCCCACATGGTATCCCCGGGAACTACAGTGTAGGTTGTCAATGTTTTTTTCCTTTCTTAGGTCGCTGTCTAATATGATATGAAAAAAATACCAAACCGGTGACCAATCGCTTGACAAAACTCCGATTTAATTTTAGATTGAAAGGGAAACCATTAACCGTTCCAGCCAAAGTGAGAAACCGTCGAGGTAATTAAGTAAAGTTGTGCGTAGGCGGTGAGAGAGCTTTGGCGAATAATGGAACAACAGTTGAGCAAAGAAGGGAAATAAGGTGAACAAATGAACCAAAATGCATTCAGATACTTATCCTATGGCGTATATGTTATCAGTACTCTTGATCAAGGGCGGCCGACCGGGTGTACTGCTAATAGTGCTATGCAGATCACATCGTCACCGGCGACCATCGCCGTCAGCATTAATCATGATAATTTTACCAATCAATGTATCAGCGATACTGGTAAATTTACCATTTCGATCCTGTCCGAAGGGTCCGATCCGGGGATTATCGGTAACTTTGGCTTTCAGTCGGGGCGAACGGTCAATAAATATGATGCGACTGCCTATGAGATGGTGAATGGTCTGCCGGTGGTGTCTGATGCCTGTGGTTATCTGGTCTGTGAGGTGATCGATAAGATGGAAACATCGACCCATACCGTGTTCCTGGGGGCGGTTAAGGACGCCGAGGTGCTAAAGGGCGGCGAGGCGATGACCTATGCCTATTATCATAAGGTGGTCAAGGGGAAGAGCCCGAAGGCGGCACCGACCTATCTGCCGGAGGAGGATGAGAAGGAGACGAAACCGGATGGCAGTGCCGGTGCGCCGACCAAGCGATATGTGTGTCAGGTGTGTGGCTATGTGTATGAAGGGACCCATTTACCAGAGGATTATAAATGCCCGGTTTGTGGGGTTGGGGCGGATCGGTTTGTAGAAGGATAAAAGACGGGAAGAAAAAGTAAGGCTCGAAGGTACCGAGCCCAACATTTATATTCTCCCGAGGTATGAATGCTGTAATAGAGGTTAAGAAAGTTTATGGTGATGAAATTATTTAGTTAAGCAAAGCAGCCACTTATGCGTAATTCGCATAAATGGCTGCTTTTTGGTCGATTTAATTTTGTGTGACTACTATCTGTAAGGCGATCTTGACGGGTGATATTGTGGTAAATAAATGCTTAGTAGTAATTGGGGCCAATTAATAAATTCGTTTAATATAAATATAATTGCTACCGCTCACACCGACATCACAATCGGCATTACCACTGGTATACCACTTGGCATAATCAGCGGTGGAGGCGGTTTTAAAATGATGAACGACGATGTCTTTGAGCCACAAATTGACGGTAGTGGTGGTCGAGTACCATAAGTATACATAAGGTGCGGTCAAAGAACTGCCCTTGTTTAAATCGGTTTCAACCCGATAGTAGGTGGTACCATTAAGAACCATGCTAGTCCGCTTAATTGCTCAATGCGGTTAAGAACATTGCCGGTCGAAGGGGGTGGGTCAGCCTTAACCGTGACGGTGTAACTGGATATTAGCATAAAAATGACCTTGATGGTTTCAATATAATCCGTCTGCAGGCGTTATCTGCCTTGAGTATGGCTGATTTATTAAAATCGTCAATCGCAATTGTACAAGTGACAGAATTATTGCACAGATGACAGTGCAACTATACAGGTGAAACTGATGCTGTCTTAAGGCTGGATATCATCGCAGGCCGTTGTATCAACACCCCAATAGAATGAATAAAATATAATAACCATTAATATGAGCAACGCTTTATAATAAGGACAAAAGCCTGATTACGCTTAAATCCGTCGCTTTGATAATTAATCATCAACAGCCGTAGTGATACATGCGTTTAAATATTAATATACAAGGAGGAAAGTTATGGCAACCAATCCATTTGATTCGGTTAATAAACAATGTTGTGATTGTAATAAATGCCCCCCGACCGATTGCGGCCGATGTGCGGGCGCTTGCCCGCCCCCAAGCGGCGATGTCGGGGCTCCTGGTCCGCAGGGACCAATGGGACCACGTGGTGATCAGGGTGTTCGCGGTCCGATCGGACGGACGGGCGAGAGGGGGGCCAAGGGTGATCCGGGTTGTCCGGGACCGGTCGGTCCGCGTGGCTTGGTCGGTCCGCAGGGTATTCCGGGACCGCAGGGTGTTCGTGGCGATGCCGGTCCGCAAGGGTCACCGGGATGTCCCGGATTGATCGGACCGCGCGGAACTGCCGGTCCCCAGGGCATAGCCGGTCCGCCCGGACCGATGGGGGTCAGGGGTGATATCGGTCCCCGCGGTCCGCAGTAGCCACCTATATATGCACAATTGGAAAAATCCGCATAAACACTGGACTTAAAAAAATATTAACCAACTCAATAATCACATAAATAATCATTCCAGTGTGTAAATAAAGAAATACAGCAATGAACGCCAATGAAAAAGGAGGGATTAAACCAATATGAGAGGACTTTTACCTAAGATAGCAAAATTATCACCGATGCCCGAAGAATTTTCCCAATTACCCAAAGACTACCTACCACCTGTGCGTCGCGAAAAACCTTTGCCCGATAATATAGATGAGATTAGAGCCATCTTGAATTTTGATTTTAGAGAAAATCCGGCAAGTGAAACTGATGGCTTGAACGAATCAGGCGCAAATAGCGGACAAGCCATCGAAAGTGGTGAAACCGCTATGATCGGTGATCTTATCGAGATGGACTTTGACCAGATGGAATCATTCCCGAATCATCGCTTTAAGTTGTACACGGGAGAACGGTTGCAGGATATGGTGGACAGCATCCGGGAATATGGCATTCTAATACCGCTCATTGTCTGGAAACGCGAAGGTAAAGATAAATACACCATCCTAAGCGGGCATAATCGGGTTAATGCCGGTAAGATTGCAGGTTTGACAAAAGGTCCGGTGATTATTAAAGAGAATTTATCCGATAGGGATGCCAGTCTGATTGTCACTGAAACCAACCTCCGTCAGCGTTCTTTCAGCGATCTGAGCTATTCGGAAAGAGCCATTTGTCTGAAACAGCATTATGATATCGTAAAGAAGCAAGGAAAGCGAAATGATCTTTTTGAAGCGGGTCATAGTCTCGTAAACCCGCATGAAATAAGCGAAAACTCAACTTCATTGGAAAAGCAAACAAAGTTGTCATCCAAGGAAAATATCGGTGAGCAATACGACCTAAGCAAAGATCAGATAACCTTATACCTGCGGATCGCGTTACTGAGTAA